>JAILDF010000068.1 GCA_024689585.1 Oribacterium sp. | reverse complement strand
GAGCGACTTCTGAATTTCCTGGAGGTCACCACCAACGAGTACGACGAGATGGCCCATATTGCGGAACAGGCAAACAAGGCGAAGTCGGATTTCCTTTCCAACATGTCTCATGAGATCCGTACCCCTATCAATGCGGTCCTCGGAATGGATGAGATGATCCTCAGGGATACCGAGGAGCCAAAGACCCGTAAGTATGCCGAAAACATCCAGGATGCCGGCAATATCCTTCTGTCTCTGGTGAATGACATACTTGATTTCTCGAAGATCGAAGCCGGAAAGATGAACATTATCCCGGTGGAATATGATTCCAGATCCGCTCTGAATGATCTTCTCAACATGGTGAAAAAGCGTGCCCAGGACAAGGGCCTCGACCTGAGAGTTCAGGTAGATCCCAGGATTCCCTGCATCATGCGCGGTGATGTGATCAGGCTGAAGCAGATCGTTCTGAACATAATTAACAACGCAATTAAGTATACAAACTATGGCTCCATTCTGATTCGTGCGGTTCTTTTGGATATAGACAGAGAGGCCGGGACAGTTGTACTCAGGGCCAATGTTATCGACAGCGGCATAGGCATCAGGCGGGAGGATATCCCCAGGCTTTTCAATGCCTTTGACCGCATCGAGGAGAAAAGAAACCGTGGCGTGGAGGGAACGGGCCTCGGCATAAACATTACCCAGAAACTCCTTCAGGCTATGGACAGCCATCTGGAGGTGGAGAGTATCTACGGGATTGGTTCCATCTTCAGCTTCAATCTGAAGCAGGAGGTTGTGGACTGGTCTCCGGTGGGCAACTTTGCGCTCCTCATCAGTAAGGACAGGAGGCAGAACCAGGTGTACAAGCCGGGCTTCACTGCGCCCAAGGCCAGGATTCTGGTGGTGGATGATGCGCCCATGAATCTTCACGTGGTGGAAGGGCTTCTGGACGGAACGGAGATACAGCTCGACACGGCGGTCAGCGGCGCGGACTGTCTCATCTGGATACAGCAGAATCGCTATGACCTGATACTGCTGGACTACCGCATGCCGGAGATGGACGGCATCGAAACCCTCCACGAAATCCGGAAGCTTGGGGACTGGAGGGCTACGGTTCCGGTTATCTGTCTTACGGCCAATGCCATGACCGGCGCCCGTGAGCAGTACCTGAAGGCGGGTTTCAACGATTATGTGACGAAGCCCATAAAGCCTCAGCTTCTTGAAGAGGTCATAATCCAGTATCTTCCGAAAGAGCTTGTGAACCTTAAGGAGGTTCAGCAAAAACCTGTGGACGAAGAGGGCAGATCTGCCGAGATCAGAACGGATGGTCAGGGTAATGTTTCCGGCCCACCGTATCCTGCCTCCCTTTTCATGAACGAGGAGCTGGACATTTACCATGCCCTCAATGCCTGTGCCGGCCCGAAGATGTTTGTGAGAAGTCTCAAGGAATACATTAGGAGATTCCCCGCTGCGGTGGAAGAGATACAGGCACTTTATGACAGCCGGGACATCAGGGGCTTCACCATCAAGGTTCACGCTCTCAAGAGCTCATCCTTCCTGGTTGGCTTCGTGAGACTGAGCCGGCTCTGTGCCCTTCTGGAGAAGGACGGGGATGCGGGAGACATTGCCGACATCGACGAAAAGGTACCGGAGCTTTTCCTTCTTGCAAAGAAGATAATGTCCTATGAGTATGACTTTGAAGAAGGAAAGACCGGAGGTATGGGAGAAATCGATCCCGCAGGTCTTCAAAAAGCCTACGGCGCCATAAAGGAAGCTATAGAGGAGTACGATTTTAACAAGCTCACCGGCATCCTCGAATCTTTATCCCGATACAACCTTCCGCCAAAGGAAAGAGACAGGGTGAAGAGACTTTCTGATGCAGCAGACGAGTTCGAGTGGGAACAGATGAGTGAAATATTAAAGGAATCGTAATGGGGTCAGACCCCATTACGGGAATTGCATATTTTGAGTCATATAGGAACTCTAAGATGTACAAATTAGCTCTGACATGGTACACTAGGTGCGCTGTATCAGGGCTTCTTTGAATTAGAGAAGCTTGGATTATATGGAAATTCAACACATTTTAAGGAGATATAAATTATGAAGCTTGGCATAGTGGGATTACCGAACGTTGGTAAGTCAACACTTTTTAACGCAATAACAAAGGCAGGAGCTGAGTCTGCAAACTATCCGTTCTGTACCATCGAGCCGAATGTCGGCGTGGTTGCGGTACCGGATGAGCGACTTGACAAGCTGGCAGCTCTTTACAATTCACAGAAGATCACACCGGCTGTTATCCAGTTTGTGGATATCGCAGGACTTGTAAAGGGTGCTTCAAAGGGTGAAGGTCTCGGTAACCAGTTCCTTTCAAATATCAGAGAGACCGACGCCATCGTTCACGTAGTTCGCTGCTTCGATGACGGTAATATCGTACACGTAGACGGTTCCGTTGATCCCATCAGAGACATTGAGACCATAAACCTGGAGCTTATCTTCTCCGATCTAGACCTTCTGGACCGGCGTATGGCAAAGACCAAGAAGCTTGCCAACAACGATAAGGATGCCAAGGCCGAGTACGCCCTCCTCGAAGAGCTTCACGCACACCTCGAGTCAGACAAGCTTGCCATCTCCTATGATGCCGGTGACGACGACAAGAACGCCTTCGTAGATTCCCTCGACCTCCTCACCAGAAAGCCCGTAATCTATGCGGCTAATGTTGACGAAGATTCCGTTGCTGACGATGGCGCTTCCAATGCTTACGTCCGGAAGGTTCGCGAGTATGCGAAAACCAACAACTCCGGAGTATTCGTAATCAGTGCCAGAATCGAGGAAGAAATCGCAGAACTTGAGGACGACGAAAAAGCAGAGTACCTCGAAAGTCTCGGCATGACCGAGTCCGGACTCGACAAAATCGTCCGCGCATCCTACAGCCTCCTGGGCCTCATGTCCTTCCTCACAGCCGGAGAAAAGGAAACCAGAGCCTGGACCATCAAAGTGGGAACCAAAGCCCCTCAGGCCGCCGGCAAGATCCACTCCGACTTCGAAAGAGGCTTCATCAAAGCAGAAGTCATAAACTACCAGGATCTCCTGGACTGCGGCTCCACTTCCGCCGCCCGCGAAAAAGGTCTTGTCCGCATGGAAGGCAAGGAATATGTCATGCAAGACGGCGATGTAGTTGAATTTAGATTCAATGTCTAAACACTTTACTACCACTTGAAATCCCCGGATTTAATAGGGATAAAGGTGAGTACTACCGCCTTTCGTAAAGTGAGGAAAATGGAAGGGATGTGTGGCTAGGCTTGCGAACCTTATCAGCGTTTCGTGAGAAATGCTGATGCCCCCAGGCGGCGAGGCTGTTTCGGCGTAAGCCGAAATCAAGCGAAAATGCCTGCGCGTAGCGCATTTAAATGGCATTTTCTCCTTATTACTTCGTGAGCCGTCACGCGTCCCTTCCATTTTCCGTACCATTTCAAAAAACGGTGGAAGAAAATCCCAAAACCCTGGGATTTCCCTCCACCGTATTTTTTTGCATTTTTTACCCCAAAAAAAGATACTATTCTTACCTCCCCACTTTCCCCCACCGGCGAACGCGAAGCGGAGCCCCAAACCCGCCGCCCCGGAAGCCCTCCCTCAAAACCCACGTAATTCCGCCAAAAATCTCTAAAATTTCCGAAAACTCCCCATAAATTCAATTAAAAATCCCCGGGAAAAAAGTATAAATTAATATAAAAATCTCCTAAAAAATCATTATAAAATTCTGGAATCTTACCCCCATTATTACGGTATCCTAGCTTGACACTGGTGGTAAAAAATTGCATTATATTTATAGAAGTGGTAGAAAGTGGTAGAAAGTGGTAGGAAAGGGATATGTCATTTACAGGAGAATATCACCACAACCTAGATGCCAAGGGCAGACTTATCATTCCCGCCAAGTTCAGAGACCAGCTCGGAACAGAGTTCACGGTTACAAGAAGCTTGGACGGATGTCTTGCTATGTATGCATCTAAGGAGTGGGAGATCCTTGAAAATAAGTTAAATGCTCTTCCTATGACAAACGAGAAGGCCAGAGGCCTCAAAAGATTTCTCCTCGGTTCTGCTAACACCTGCGAGTTAGATAAGCAGGGAAGAATCCTTATCCCGCCGGTTCTCAGAGACAAAGCGAACCTCGATAAGGACATTACATTACTCGGTGTGGGAGACCACATTGAGATATGGAACGCTGATCTTTACAACGAAAAGTACAATTTTGATGATGAGGAAGCTCTTGAAGCCGACTGGGAAGGTCTTGGTATCTGATGTTTAAACATTATTCCGTTCTTTTACATGAAACAGTAGATGGACTTAACATTAAACCGGACGGAATCTATGTAGACGGAACCCTGGGCGGCGGCGGACATGCATCACTTGTCTGCGAAAGATTATCATCGGAAGGAAGACTTATCGGTATAGATCAGGATAAGGATGCCATAGCGGCAGCCACAGAAAGACTGAAGGACCACAAGGACAAGGTCACCATAGTCAGAAGCAACTATGAAGCCATCGACAAAGTGCTTCAGGATCTTTCAATCAGCAAGGTTAATGGTATCTACCTCGACCTCGGAGTTTCAAGTTACCAGCTTGACACCGCGGAGAGAGGCTTCAGCTACAGGGCGGATGCGCCGCTTGATATGAGGATGGACGACAGAAATCCCATAACTGCAGCTGATATTGTTAATGATTACACCGAGTCTCAGCTCTTTCACATGATCAAAAACTATGGGGAGGACAGATTTGCACAGAATATCGCAAAGCATATCTGTCAGTATCGTGAGAAGAAGCGCATAGAGACAACATTTGAACTGTCAGAGATCATTTCGGGAGCCATTCCCGCAAGGATCAGGGCAACCTCGGGACATCCCGCAAAGAGAACCTTCCAGGCGATACGAATCGAACTGAACAGGGAACTGGATGTACTTGAGGATTCCATCGACAAGATGATCGATGCCCTTGAAGAAGACGGAAGACTTTGCATCATCACCTTCCATTCTTTAGAGGACAGAATAGTAAAAAACAAATTCCGCACAGCCGAGAAGCCGTGCGTTTGCCCGCCGGAGTTTCCGATCTGCACCTGCGGAAGGAAATCAAGAGGCAGGGTTATCACCAGGAAGCCGATACTTCCCAGTGAACAGGAGCTTTTGGAGAATTCCAGATCCAAGAGCGCAAAGCTCAGAATTTTCGAGAAACACACAGACTAACACACAGACTTATAAAACGGACAGCATGCGCGACAACATGTAGACATTAGCATCAGACAGAAACAAAGGGCACCGGCCGAAGGGCAGCCTTTGGCCATGGATTGGTCGCACAGCCAGGGATGGCTTTTATATAGTTCCTGTTATATGCGGTAAGAGGGACCGTTAGGAATTTTGGGGAGGAGTAGTTATGGCACGAGTACGAAAGGGTGCAGCGACAACATCTAGAATAGCCAGAACTTATGTAGATGGAAATACTGTACGTAAGGTGCAGGAAAGACGTCAGGAGGCGCTGCGTCAAAAGCGTAAACAGCAGAAGGCGCTTGAGCGTGAAAAGATATTACAGGATCGTGAGAAGCAGTACAGAGCACAGCAGGAGAGACTCAGAAACAAGACGGTTGAGATGGATGCACCGTTCATCGCAACCCTTACGATAGCTCTGACATGCACACTTTTAATGTGCTTTTCTTACATCCGCCTGCAGACAAATATAAATACGAGGATTCATTCCATAGAGCTTATGAAGCAGCAGCTTGACCAGCTCAAGTCTGAGAACGATGCTCTTCAGAACAGTATCGATACTTCACTGGATCTTGACAGGATTTACCGTGTAGCAACTCAGGAGTTAGGTATGGTTTATGCTGATGACAGTCAGACCATCTTATATGACAAGACTGAAAGCGAGTACGTAAGACAATATGAGAACATCCCAAAATACTGATAATGAAAGAAAAGTCAAAAGGGGAAAGATTCTTTCCCCTTTTATGCAGAGAAAGCTAGCCGTCACACTTGGTGTGATAATGCTAGCTTTAATTGCCCTTATCGTGGCGATATACATGCTGGTGAAAAATAACAGCGAGGAGTACAACAAGATAGTTCTGTCCCAGAGACAGGCGTCCTATGACTCCCGTACCATTCCCTTCAGACGCGGAGACATCATGGACAGGAACGGTACTGTGCTTGCCACCAGTCAGAAGGTATATAATCTTATTCTGGATCCCAAGGTCATCCATTCCGGTGAGGGAGACAGATATGTGGAGCCTACTATTCAGGCTCTGGTATCCTACTTTAGTTATGATGAAGGTGAACTACGGACACTCATCAAAGAGAAGGCTGACAAGTCTTATGTTAAGTATAAGAAGGAGCTTTCCTATGATGAAAAGTCGGGGTTTGAAGAGTATATCAAAAATCAGAACGCGACTTATGTGAAAAAGGGTGAGAAGGCCCGTGTCCGAGGCATATGGTTTGAGGACGAGTACAAGCGAATGTATCCCTACGGCTCACTCGCCTGCAATGTCATCGGTTTCTCCAGCGCTGACGGTTCTGTGGGAACCGGAGGTGTGGAGCAGTTTTATAATGATACCCTCATGGGGGTTAATGGCCGCGAGTACGGCTATCTTGACAACGATACAAAGCTTAAGTCTGTCCTCAAGGAGCCGACAGACGGTGAGACTGTGGTCACCACCATCAATACAAATATTCAGATGTCCCTTGAGAAGTATCTCAATGAGTGGCAGAATGACGACGTAGGTTCCAAGGTGGCAGGTGCCATCGTTATGGATCCTAAGACCGGTGAGATTCTGGCCATGGGTTCCACAAACCAGTTCGATCTTAACAATCCGAGAGAACTGGATGAGTCAAAGTACACAAATTCTGACCTCATGGAGCTTGGAAGAAAAGAGGCAGTGGGGGTTTACAAGAGACAGAATCCCGATGCCGAAAAGATTTCCGTGGATGAGGTTGGAAAGTATTTCTCAGAGGATGAAATCCTTTCCTTTGGTAAACAGGTTGCCTGGAACCAGGTATGGAGAAATGTTGTGATCTCCGATACCTATGAGCCGGGTTCAACCGCCAAGTCCATTACTCTTGCGGCAGCCCTTGAGGAGAGAGCCATTACCCCTTCCACCACCTTTAACTGCGAAGGTTTCATAGCTCTCAGCGACGGTATCCACACCTGGAGAATCCGCTGCCATAACCATGACGGTGACGGTGTGATCGATGCACAGACTGGTCTTATGAGATCCTGCAATGTCTACCTCATGAACACAGCATTTGCACTTGGGGCTGAGAATTTCGTCAAGTACCAGCATATTTTCGGTTTTGGCGAAAAGACCGGTATCGATCTTCCGGCTGAAGCTGATACTTCAACTCTTGTTTATCCGGCAGAGAGTCTCGGACGTACGACTCTTGCCACAAATTCTTTCGGTCAGAACTACAACGTCACCATGGTTCAGATGGCTGCGGCTTACTGCAGTATCGTGAACGGCGGTAATTATTATAAGCCTCATGTAGTTAAGCAGATCCTTAACGGAAACGGCACGGTGATCCAGGATGTGAAG
>JAILDF010000021.1 GCA_024689585.1 Oribacterium sp. | reverse complement strand
CGAAAGCGATCTTAAAACTGTAAGAACGCTTATTACCTATATCAAAAACATGATGCTGGACAAGGAGGAGATCAGGAGTCTCGATGAAACAGAAGACATAAAGATTTCCGCAATTTATACAATGTATCAGGAGGAAATGCGGAGCCGCGGACTTATGGATTATGATGACCAGATGGTCTATGCCCTTATGATCCTTAAAAGAAGTCCGGAGACACTTTCATACATACAGGAAAAATATAAATATATCTGTGTTGATGAGGCTCAGGATACTTCCAAAATACAGCACGCCATCATTGGTCTGATTGCATCAGGGAAAGGAAATATTTTCATGGTGGGGGATGAGGACCAGAGCATTTACGGTTTCAGGGCGGCTTATCCTGAAGCTCTTCTCAATTTTGAAAAGGAGCATCCGGGAGCCAGGGTGCTTCTTATGGAAGAGAATTTCAGATCTAAAAAGCAGATAGTCGATAAGGCGCAGCACTTCATTTCCCAAAATGTTTTGAGACACGAAAAGAGCATGTTTACTCACGGGTCTGCGGGTGGAGATTTCAGAACAATAAGTCTTAAGAGCAGGAATGCGGGATACAGTTACCTTTTGAAGGTTGCATCGGATTGTAAGGTTGAAACAGCGGTTCTTTATAGGGACAATGAAAGTGCGCTTCCGCTTGTGGATCTCCTTGAAAGAAATGGAGTGCCCTACAGAATCAAAAACATGGATCTGAGTTTCTTTACTCACAGAACGGTAGTAGATATATCAAACATTATCAGATTTTCTTTGGACCCACTGGATACAGAGCTTTTTCTACAGATTTACTATAAAATGAAAACTTATCTGTCAAAGGCTCTTGCAGAGCAGGCTTGTTACGAGAGCAGAAAGCATAAGCTTCCTGTGATAGATGCTGCCCTAAGATATTGTAATCTTCCCAAAGGAACGGAGAGCAGTCTTCAGGAGCTGAAGGACCATTTAAAGAATCTTCCGAAGGACAAAGCAGATCAGGCTGTCGGGCGTATAACGAGGCAGATGGGTTACAACAACTATCTTGAGCGAAATAAGATGAACGAAGGCAAAATAGCGATTCTCAAGAGTCTTTCGTATCAGGAAAATAGTCCAAAGGGACTTCTCGACAGGTTGGAGGCATTACAAATCCTTCTTCAGAATAAGGATAATGATCCTGCCTGTAAGTTTGTGCTTTCCACCATTCACAGCAGTAAGGGACTCGAATATGATACCGTTTACCTGATGGACGTAATGGATGGGGTGTTTCCTCAGGAGGTTCCGGATATTGCCTGGAAGAGCAGTTCTCTTCGGAAGTCTGCAAGCGGTGATGATCTTCAGGAGCTTGAAACCTTTGAGGAGGAACGCAGACTATTCTACGTGGGAGTTACCAGGGCGAAAAATGCTCTTTATCTTTTCGAGTATAAAAATGAGGATACTACCTTTATTAATGAACTCCTGGACAGAGGCATCGACCCGGACAAGAGAAGTAAAGCCGGTTCCGCCGGAGGTTTTTCCGGCGGGTATTTTTCCGGAGGCAATTATTATAAGGATAGTGCTTACGGTTCAAACTATTCCGACGGGCTGTATGGTGGCAGCAGAGCATCCGGAAATTTTGCACCTAAAGTAAAGCTGTATGGTGGAAGAGACTTTACAGGCAAAAAAATTTATAAAGAGCATTAAAACTGTTTAACGGGATGCTCACAGACTTTACACTGTTACACTTTGACTTCCTAAAGCGTCGGTGTATAATGTTAGAGTTCGAATAACGTAAAGGAATGGGTATCATAAAATGCAGTTATTTCAATTTGTCTACAATTTTCTTTGGGGAGATCTGGTAAAGATCCCGCTTCCGGGAGGATCTTCTCTCGGTCTGTCGCTGCTGGTTATTCTGCTTATACCTGCAGGTATTTACTGCATGGTCATCACCGGATTTCTGCCTATAAGGCTGTTTCCCGAGATGATCAGAGTATCGATGGAGAAAAATGTTGATAAAGATAAACAGGGCGGTGTATCCGGTCTTGAGGCTCTTATAGTATCTACTGCCACACGTGTTGGTATGGGAAATCTCGTGGGAGTGGTTGCGGCTGTTTCTGCCGGTGGTGCCGGAGCTATCTTCTGGATGTGGCTCGCTGCCATCATTGGTTCTGCCACTGCATTTGTTGAGGCAACCCTTGCCCAGATATACAAGGAGGAGGATCCGCTTTACGGCGGATACAGAGGCGGCCCTGCCTATTATATTCATCATATGCTTGCGGGTAAAAAGAAGAAGAGTGTAGTTGCTGTTCTTTTTGCCCTTTCGGCACTTCTCTGCTGGTGCGGCATAAGTCAGGTTGTGGGAAACTCAGTTTCTTCCGCTCTTGATAATGCTTTCCACGTGCCTCCTCTGGCTACTGCTGTAATTCTCTGCATACCGGGAGCATTTATAGTTTTGAGGAAGAATGTTACTGTCAAGGTTCTGAACATTATCGTTCCCATCATGGCGGGATTCTATATCTTCCTTACACTTTTTGCCATCATTAATAATATTTCGGAGCTTCCCGGAGTTTTCGGACGTATCTTCACTGAAGCCTTTGGCTTGAGACAGGCTATGGCAGGCGGCTTCGGAGCAGTTCTTATGAACGGTGTAAAGAGAGGGCTTTTCTCCAATGAGGCAGGTTCCGGTTCTGCGCCCTGTGCAGCGGCAAGCGCGGATGTGGATCATCCTGTAAAGTCGGGACTTCTCCAAGCTCTTGGAGTATTTATCGATACTGTCATCATATGCAGCTGCACTGCTTTCGTAATCCTTCTGGTTCCGGAAAACATCACAAACGGACTTAACGGTATGGATCTTCTTCAGGAAGCCATGAGATATCATTTTGGTAATGCCGGTGTGGTTTTCATCGCTGTTACTCTTTGGCTGTTCTGCTTCTCCACATTTTTGGGAATACTTTTCTATGCCCGTTCAAATGTGGCTTATGTTTTTGGTGATAACTGGACTTCACAGACCATATATAAGGCAATAGCTCTTGTGAATCTTTTCATCGGATGTCTTGCGGCATATACCTTTGTATGGGATCTCGGAGATGTAGGCATTGGCCTTATGACGGTCTTCAATATGATTGCGCTTATACCGATGTCAAAGCATGCTGTCAAGGCGCTCAGGGATTATGAAGAAAAGAAGAGCCTTGAAGTGGCAGACCAGCCCCGGAGGGCAGCCGGTTAAAAAAGGATTGCTTCGGCGGAAAATTGCATAATTACAAAGGCGGCCTCGCATGTACCGACCTCCAATGGTTAGATTTTGGTCTGACTTTTGGGGTCAGCACATGTGAGGCTGCCTTTTGTATTCTGAAAAAAACTGTTGGGGATGCAAGATTGACTGCAAATCAGATAATATACGATATGAGTCAGTTGTTGATCTTTAAATAGTTGAATTCAATCCTGGATATCTTATGGAGAGTCATATATTATATTTGAATACATGACGAGGGGCTATTGTGAAAAAATCATATAGCCTCTCGCTTTTTTGAAAAATTCCGCTACAATATAGCAATGAGTGTTTTTCAAAGTATTAAAAATGAATTCAGGATTCCTGGGGCGTTTGAAAGCTGGAGTTTTTACAGGAAGAGTCTTACGGATATAGTTCTCTGTGTAGAAAAAAATCCGGAAGAAGGATATCCAAAAGGAAACGATCTTGACAATAAGCGTTCCGGCAGTATCGCGATTCTCGGAGCCGGGCCTTGCAATGATATAGATCTGGGAAGAATAAGCCGGAGCTTTAAAAGCATTGATCTATTTGATGTGGATGGTGATGGACTCGGGATAGCTGTAAGAAGATACGGACTTGAGCGTACATCGGGAGTTGATTTAAAAGCCGTGAGCCTGACGGGTATTACAGAGGAAGCAACAGAAAGCTTTTTTAACAGACTTTATATGTACCTGGTTGAAAACGGCAGGACGGTTACGGAAGAAGATTTCATTAACAGATCCATATCTGAGCTTAGGCTGTTGGAACAGAAGCTATACAAAAGTGTAAATGATTTTTCTGAAATTCTCCCAAAAGGGAAGTATGATCTTATAGTTGCGGCGGGACTTCACAGTCAGCTTTGGAGTATACTGTCCTACAGCTGGCATGTTCTTGCGGGTAATGTTTCCGAGCAGATACTTGGCGGCAGACCCATAGATCCTGAACCTTTTCACGATCATATTAAAGAACTGGATGATGCTTTCGTGCCGGTTCTTAATGAAGCTATATTGGAATCTGCAAAACAGCGGGTGGTTTTCGCTTCGGAGTATGATCCTCAAAATCCGGTTGAAGGTGCCTGGCAATGTATAAAAGATGTGCGTGAGAGGTATACTTCAGGAGGAATCCGGCTTATGGAAACTACCCTCAGGTGGCCTTTTTTTCCGGAGCAGAACAAGGAATACACCATGTTGGTTCAGGACATTACAAAAATAAGTAGTTATACATAATGGGAGGATAAACATATGAGCAAGAGAAATATTATATTACTTGGTATAATTGCGGCTGTCATTGCGATAGGCTTTGGCGCGATGGCATATGTTCATTACAACTCAAAGCCTAAGTATGAGGTTGTAGTGCAGTACGTGGACAGAGAAATCTTCAGGGCACCGCTTAACAAGGATGCTCTTTATATGATAAAGGACGGAGAGGTTTCTGAGGTTCCTGCGGATACAACATTGGCATCAATGGGAGATGAGGGACTTGAGACAAAACATCATATCAATTTGATGCAGGTTAAGGACGATTCTGTTCAGGTTATAGAGTCAAACTGCGAGAATCAGGTGTGTATCGCCATCGGTACCCTGACCAGCGATACATATGATTTCCCCATCACCTGTCTACCTCACGGACTTATCATAACGATTCAGTAAGCTGTAAAACACTTATTGATATTTTCTGCTCAGGCTATCGGCGGGGATGAGTGTCAATGATGGGTCATTTTGCCTAATTTAAGCCCTTATATTTGTCACAATGTTATAGAATTACATTTTCTTATTGACGAGAGATAGCTATGGCGGTAATATGCATTCAAGAGAAGTGGAAAGGTTTCCACATTATTTTTTGGAAGGGAGTGGAAACCTTTCCATAAAAGCCGAAAATCAT
>JAILDF010000012.1 GCA_024689585.1 Oribacterium sp. | reverse complement strand
CCTGAAGGCATGGTGGCACCATAGAGCAGTGCCTGTGACACAGGGGAACCTGGCGTCTACATTGGAAAAGCTCGGATTCCTGACCCCTCAGGCATACCTTCTGAGGAACCTGGGACTGTCCCTCAATGATGACTACTGGCTTAAACCCCGGGGCAGCAGTTTGAGGTGGGACGACGTAAGTCTTTATAAGAATGAGTTCGACGATGTTGTGGGCGCGAGCCATTTCACCGGACTTCCCGTGGATGAGGATTTTGCTATCACCAGGGAACTGTTCCCAAGCGGGTCCACCAAGGGTAATGTTCCCAAATCCTGGGTTTGCGTGGAAGGGAAGAGATTTCTCGTCAAGGGCACAGAGGGCAACAAAACCCAGCAGATTTTCAATGAAGTTGTTGGTGCCTATATCCACAGAAAACAGCAGAAGTTTGACTTTGTGGATTACGATTTCTACACTATAGATTACGGCTACGGTAAGAAAATCGGAGTCAGTGCCGAAGCATTCACCTCTGAGAACCTTGAGTTTGTCTCTGCGAGAGAACTTATAGAGGTCGGAAGGAGGACGCATAAAGGTGCATCGGACTACGACATTTTTGTAAGTGCCTGTGAGGATGGCGGTATCCCTAGGAAACAGGTAGAAGCATTTCTGGATTACCAGATCCTGACGGATTTTATCATTAGCAACACTGACAGAAACTATGACAACTTCGGAGTGCTGAGAGATGCAGAGTCCCTGAAGTTCGTGAAGATGGCACCCATCTTTGATTCGGGAAATTCCATGTTTTACGATCTCGATATGAATCACGGAACCCTAGAGCTCAATAACATTCTGGTAGACAGCTTTGCTGAAAATGAATTCGGCCTGCTGAGGCTGGTCAAGGATCCTTCTATTGTGGAAATGGATAAGCTTCTGACTAATGATGAGCTCAGCAAGGTTCTGGCAAGCTCCAACCGTACACCTGAGCAGGTGAGAGTCCTTCTTTCCATCTATGACAAAAAGAAGGACATGCTCTTCAAACTAAAACGCGGCGAGTTGGGCTGGCTGAAATAATGATCAAGAAAGACATTCATTTCAAGCTGAAGCGAGACGAATTGAGCCGGCTGAAAAAGTGACTTTAAACAAATTAACTGAAAAAAGACATACTCTTCAAGTTAAAGCGCGGAGAGCTGGGCCGGCTGAAGAAGTAAACTAAATTGATTATTGGTTGTTATGATCTGAAAAGATTCTGACAACTGAGAATATACCTAAAACCTCTTTTTCTCCAAGCGCTGAGATCTGAGCCTTTCTCCTACATGATCTCAGCGCGCTTTTTTTATTTATATTTAGCCATGATGTGCTTTTATAGATGCCTCCGGCAGAAACTCCGTCTTGCATTGACGCAACATTGTAGTAAAATCTGTTTAAACATTATCCTATAGAAAGGAACGCTCCGGTCTCAATGTTACGGCCGGATGCCATTCAAGATATGAAGCAGACTCTAATGGCGGTTTTTGGAGGAAGATCCACAGAACATGAGGTCTCCTGCAAATCCGTAGTAAACATTGTTAAGAACATAAATAAAGAAAAATACGACGTGCTCCTGGTGGGCATCACCAAAGAAGGAGAGTGGCTCATGACAGAGTCTCTCGACCGGATCATCGATGGCAGCTGGTACAAATCCGGCATCAAAGCCTGCCTTCTTCCGGATGCAAAGCTCCAGTCCCTTCTTATAAAGGATAAGGCCGGAAACATTTCCCTCAGAAAGATCGATGTTATCTTCCCGGCCCTTCACGGAAAAAACGGTGAGGACGGAACTATTCAGGGACTATTTGAGCTTGCCGGGATTCCTTATGTGGGCTGCGGTGTTCTTGCCAGTGCAGTTTCCATGGACAAGCTTTACACCAAGATCATCTGCAACGAGCCCCTCAAGAAGGTTGGCGTTCGTCAGGCCGAGTATGTTTCCGTTGTTGGCAATGAGATCAAAGATATGGACGAATGTGTTCGCCGCGTTGAGAAGGCATTTGAATATCCCGTTTTCGTCAAGCCCTCCAGCGCCGGCTCCAGCTGCGGCGTGACCAAGGCTTACAACCGCGAGCAGCTCATCGACGGCATCAAAAAAGCCTACGAGGTTGACTACAAGGTTCTCATCGAGGAGACCATCGTTGGCCGCGAAGTTGAGTGCGCCGTGTTCAGAGACATTGACGGAAACATCAAGGCCAGTGGTGTCGGCGAGATAAAGGCAGCAGCCGATTTCTATGACTACGATGCGAAGTACAACAATCCGCAGTCCGAAACCGATACTGACCCGGATATTAATGAAGACGACCGGGAACTCATCCGCAAAGCCGCAAAGGTAGTGTTCGATGCAGTTGACGGATTCTCCCTTGCAAGAATCGATTTCTTCCTTACAGAGAACGGTCCGGTTTTCAACGAGCTCAACACTCTTCCAGGATTCACTGCCATCTCCATGTATCCGATGCTTTGGGAAGTAAAGGGAATCGACAAGCCGCGACTTGTGCAGGCCCTCATAGATACGGCTTTTACCCGCCCGACAACCCAGGGCTAACAAAACGACCCTAAGAAATTCTTAACTTTTACTTTTGGATTCCTTCAAACACTTTCGTGAAGCCGGTGCTATAGTATTCACATAATAAATGTACGAAATGCACAATCCTTTATCCTTTTAAATGTTTAAGATTTCAGATAGCCCCGGTCGTTGACCGGGGTTTCTTGTTACCTATAGAGCGTAAGATTTTTTGTAATGGGGTCTGACCCCCTTACGGTGAATTAAGAATTCTGTAATGGGGTCAGACCCCATTACAGGGAGAAACAACAATCCACCGGGGACGGTTCTCTCCGGTGAGAACCGTCCCTACCGGCGAGAACCGTCCCCGGTGGAAAACTTTTCAGGAGGAAAAATGCGGGTCAGAATAGAGATGAAATCCCGCCAGACAGTGGATGGCGATACAGATATTTTTGATACAGTTTCAGACGGCATCTTAAGAGAAGTCGGCGATGGCACACAGATCCTGACCTACTTTCAGGACGGCGTTCACAATGAAATGCGCGTGGACACAGCCGGAAAAGAAGTGACAGTTGTCAGGAACTGGAAGCATGATAATGCTTTCCGCTATAAGGAAAACACAAAACACATAATGAATTACGAAACCCCCATGGGCTACATGGAGCTTGGCTTTGATACAAAGCGCGTCGAGATCGACCGGGTTCATGCGGAACTTGTGATGAACATTTTTCTTTCCTATAGCATCACCCAGTACGGTAATTCGGTTTCGGAAAATGAGATAGAGATAAGGATCGCTAAGGCGTAGGTGGTGTAGTCCTAAGAACCATAATTGCTAGAACAGTAATGACTCTTGTATAAAGCTAAATGGACAAAACAATGACTCAGATAGATAAAAATCCGGTTTAGGTCATATAAAGAAACCCACGGGGATGGCTCATATTGAAAAATACATGAATTAGGTCATATAAAGAAACCTAAAATGGACCCCAGAAGGTGGACACGCAAAATTCGCATTTAGGTCAGTTTTTTTACCATGGATTCCACACTATGGACATGAATTAGTCTGGTTTTTGAAGAACTCCTTCATCAAATCCATCATGTGGACACGGATTCGGT
>JAILDF010000254.1 GCA_024689585.1 Oribacterium sp. | reverse complement strand
CAAGGACATCTACGGGAATTTCTCCCTGTCCGGCGCCATCTTCCTAACTATGGCCAATGCCCATGACCTGAGCGACAGATACAACCTGATGTACGGTCACCACATGGACAACGGCGGTATGTTCGGTGATGTTATGGAGTTCATCGACAAGAAATACTTCGATAAACGAAAGACCGGAATACTTTATACCCCGGACACCACCTACAACATCGAGATCTGGGCCTGCATCGAGACCGACGCCTACGATGACGAAGTCTACAACGTCCTCACCAAGAAAACAGAAGACGACATGGCTCACTTCATAAGCTACGTCGAGAAGAACGCCACCAACATCCGTGACGACCTGAACATCCAGCCCTCCGACAAGCTCATCGCCCTCTCCACCTGCGTCGACGCCGCCACCAACGGCCGCGCCCTGGTCATCGGACGACTGACAAAATGATGCATAAATATGAAAAATCTCCGGTACCTTCCGGAGATTTTTTGATGCGCAAAAGAAATCCACCGGGGACTTATTGATTGAAATGTGGCTATATTTAGATTATAATATAGTCACAAAGGAGGTGCAGGTGATGCAGATAGTTCTAATGAGAGATTTAAAAAATACCGTAGAAATTGAGCGTAGATGCGCTGAGTCCAATGAACCGGTATTTATTACCAAGAATGGATATGGCAGGCTTGTTGTGATGGATATTGACTATTATGAACGTACTATGAGAAGAATAGATGAAGCTGCTCTCATTAATAGAGGTATTTTGGATTACGAGAATGGTAATACAGTCGATGGAAAGAAATCATTAAAGAGGCTGAGGGAAAAACATGGTTTTTGAAAAATATGACTACGATTTTACTGAAACCGCAGAAGCAGATATCGACGAGACTCTTTCATACATAGAAGATGATTTATCAAACCCTGATGCAGCGGCTGCATTTGCGGACTCTCTTGAAGATAAACTAGATGAGATTTGCAGGAATCCTAAAGCAGGTCGTCCAGTAGAAAACCCATTCCTAAAACGAGATGATGTTCGCAGATTCCTTGTTGAAAACTATATTGCCTATTACATAATTGATGATGAGAAAGCAAGAATTGTTATCCTAAGAGTAGTTTATGGCAAACGGGATCAGAATAGAATCTTGAAGGATTTATGAGCATTGCAGAACTGTCTCTGATTGCATATATAAATAAACGGCTATGTTAACAACATAGCCGTTTAATGTTATTTCCCTATTAGCGAAATAAAATGGACCCCCGGAAAGTGGACACGCCAAATTCGCATTTAGGTCAGTAGTTTTACCACTTTTATTGGTGGATTCCACACTATGGACATGAATTAAGCTGTTTTTTGAAGAACTCCTTCATCAAATGCCATCCATCGTCCCCTTGGTGGCGCCCCGGATAAAATAAAAATTATTTCCAAAAGAGAGTTTTCACACCAGTGAAAACTCTCTCTTTTTTTGTCTTACAAAGCCTCATTTTATCTTTCTACAATGCATGAATATTTATTCATAACCCTTCCTCCACCTTCATTCCCCAAAACTTATTTCTTCTATAATAAAAAGCAAACCATTGACTTAAAATTATCAATCATCTTTGATTTCTAAATTTTCTGTTTAACTTTATAAAGAAAAGAAATTACTTTCTAAAAATATGATAAAAAAGAAGTATCTTGCAAAAAATACTTAAAATTTAATCTTTTTTGTAACACCCACCTTGCTATGTTAAGGCTACAAAGCACTTAGGTTAGCGGTTGGAT
This sequence comes from Oribacterium sp., assembly GCA_024689585.1. Lineage (GTDB taxonomy): Bacteria > Bacillota > Clostridia > Lachnospirales > Lachnospiraceae > Oribacterium. The sequence goes on along the minus strand of JAILDF010000254.1, from coordinate 809 downwards.
TTTACAGAGGATAGAGATTATGAAACGAGTTAAATATTCCATCAAGAATTTAATAAAAAAGGGGTTATCAACACTCTTATCGGTATGTCTCATAGTATCAGGAGTACAGACACCTGTATATGCAGCAGAAGCCTCAATCCCGACAGAGTCCACTGCAACAGTATCAGGTCTCGTTAATAAAAAGGTTGTACTTGATCTTTTAAGTGACGATCTGAGAGAAGCAGCACTCACAGCGATCCGTGAGAACCGGCTGTTTGAAGCAGAGGACTATCTGGGGGCGACTTCAGACAGCGCTAAGTCAATAAAAGAATATGAGGCATTCTTCAACAGGAATCCGGGACTGTACGTAGTAGAGGTTCCAGATTCCATCAGAGATATCCTTTCAAGCGAAGCAGATTCAGAGCTTAGGATTTTCGTACAGAAGGACGAAAAGAAAGCCAAGGTTGATCTGGAAGAAGCAGTAAATGATGAATCGGTTCTTTCAAGAGACGTAACCTTCCGTTACGGAACAGAAGATGACATCATCCTTTACGAGCCGTCATCTCAGATCGACACTCTGGTAAACGGCGGAGAGGATGCTTACTACAGAGATCCGGAACAGGACACAGCAGACAATTCCGATTACCAGCTTACCGGAAAAGAAAAGATTACCTTCATGTTTGTCAATGCTTCCGACGGAGCGGTCAGATACACACTGAAGGTTGACGGTGTCAAGTATGATTCTGTAGAGGTTTGCGGAAGGACAGCAGCTCTCAAGCACGTACTTGCACAGGCAGGCATCAAGAAGACAGAAGAGACCACAGCAGCGG
>JAILDF010000298.1 GCA_024689585.1 Oribacterium sp. | reverse complement strand
TCCGGAGGTTCGATAAATGAGTATGATTTCAATAAACGGCGGTGTATGTGCCGCCCAAGGTTTCATGGCAGCTTCCTACGCTGCCGAAATAAAGAAAAAAGGCCGTGACGATATGGCCATGATCTTTTCAAAAGAGCCCTGTACAGTGGCAGGAACCTTTACTTCCAATGTTGTTAAGGCCGCTCCTGTAATGTGGGATAAAAACATTGTGAGCTCCGGGAAACCGGTGCATGCGGTAGTTGTAAATTCCGGCATCGCCAATGCCTGCACCGGAAAAGAGGGCATGGATGCCTGCAAAGCTGAAGCACAGTGTGTTGCAGAGCACTTCGGAGATACATTTTCCGCAGAGTCTGTACTGGTGGCTTCCACAGGTGTTATCGGTATGCAGCTTCCGGTGGAAAAGATGCTTAATGCCATCTCCGAGATGATCCCGCTTCTCGACAGCGATGAAGCTCACGCAACCATGGCAAGCAAAGCCATCATGACCACTGATACTGTGAACAAAGAATTTGCCGTGGAGTTTGAGCTTGACGGCAAGAAGGTTCATATCGGCGGAATGACAAAGGGCTCCGGCATGATCCACCCGAGAATGTGTACCATGCTTTGCTTCCTCACAACAGATGTTGCCATCTCAAAGGAGCTTCTTCAGAAAGCTCTCAGCGAAGATGTTGTTGACACCTTCAACATGATTTCCGTTGACGGCGACACCTCAACAAACGATACCTGCGTGATCCTTGCAAACGGCACCGCAGGCAATAAAGAAATCATTGACGATGATGAAGATTTCGAAATATTTAAAGCAGCTCTTCATCAGGTTAATGCTACCCTCGCCACAAGAATGGCTGCAGACGGAGAGGGAGCTTCACACCTTTTCACAGCAAAGGTTGTCGGAGCGAGAAATAAGGATGAGGCGAGAACATTGGCAAGATCCGTCGTTTCCTCAACCCTCACAAAGGCAGCAATTTACGGAAGAGACGCAAACTGGGGACGAATCCTCTGTGCCATGGGTTACAGCGGAGCTGAGTTCGATCCCGAAAAGGTGGATCTATATTTCGTTAATGATATCGGAAAGATAGCTGTTTACAAACAGGGAGTACCCCTTGATTTCGATGAAGATTTTGCGGCTGAGATCCTGGGATATCAGGAAGTTACAGCCCTTATAGAAATGAACGAGGGCGTTGAGACAGCCACCGCCTGGGGCTGCGACCTCACACATGAATATGTAGACATTAACGCAGATTATCGTACGTAAGGAGAAAGAGATGGACATTTCACAGGAGATAATGAATAAGGCCGCAACCCTGGTTGAGGCACTTCCATATATTCAGAAATTTCAGGACAAGGTAGTTATCGTAAAGTACGGCGGATCAGCCATGACAGATGAGAATCTCAAGATGCAGGTAATGCAGGATGTGGCTCTTCTTAAACTGGTTGGACTAAAGCCTATTATCGTTCACGGTGGAGGAAAAGATATTTCAAAGTGGATAAGCAAAGTCGGCAAGGAGCCAAAATTTGTAAACGGACTCAGAGTTACCGATGATGAAACCATGGAAATCGCTGAGATGGTGCTTAATAAGGTAAATAAATCACTTGTACAGCTCATCAACAACCTGGGCGGTAAATCTGTGGGTATCTCCGGCAAGGATGGAAACCTTCTTAAGTGTGTGAAGAAATACAGTAATGGAGAGGATATCGGTTTTGTAGGAGAGGTTGTAGACGTTGATACCACCGTCATTAAAGATCTCATGGATGATAACTTTATACCTGTTATTTGTCCTGTAGGCTTTGATGATCACGGTCAGACTTACAATGTTAATGCTGACGATGCGGCATGTGCCATTGCAGCAGCTATGCATGCCGAGAAGCTTGCTTACCTTACTGATGTAGAGGGCGTATACAAAGATTTTGAAGATAAAAATTCCCTTATACATACATTAAGCCTTGATGAGGCTCAGGAAATGATTGATTCCGGAATTCTCGGAGGCGGAATGCTTCCCAAGCTTCAGAACTGTATAGATGCCATGAAGAAGGGCGTTAACAGTGTGCATATACTTGACGGAAGAGTACCTCACTGTCTCTTGCTTGAGATATTCACTAATAAGGGTATCGGAACCATGATTGAGAAATCAATTGATAAAGCATTTGACTGAAATCAGAATGAATAGCGTCTTTTTCGATAAAAAATCGGGAGAGACGCTTAAAGCATATTTACAGAGGGGTAATACCCCGTATCGGAGGGATGACAATGAAATATATGGATGACTCCATTGTAAAGGGCAATGTTGTAAATGAACGCGTTTTAAATGATGGAGAAAAAGTATTTTACAAGACCTATAATCGTTTTCCTGTGGCATTTGATCATGCGGAAGGCGTTTATCTCTATGATGTGGGAGATAAGAAGTATCTGGATTTCGGAGCAGGAATTTCGGTTTGCGGCCTGGGATATGGCAACGATCTTCTGAACCATACGATGAAGTCACAGATCGACAAGGGACTTCTTCACACATCAAATCTGTTTTATAACGAGCCGGCTGTGGAAGCTGCGGAGAAGCTTACCGCGATGACCGGCATGGACAAGGTATTCTTTACCAATTCAGGAACTGAAGCAGTAGAGGGTGCACTTAAGATTGCCCGCCGTTATCATTTCAACAAAGGAAAGAAGGGCTGCGAGATCATCGCCATGCAGGGTTCATTCCACGGAAGAAGTATGGGTGCTCTCAGCGTAACAGGTAAGGATCATTACCGTGAGCCTTTTGAGCCGCTAATCGGAGGAGTTAAGTTCGCAACCTACAACGACCTTGATTCCGTCAAGGCTCTTATCAATGAAAACACCGGCGCAATCATCATGGAGACTTTCCAGGGTGAGGGCGGTATATATCCTGCAACTGAGGAGTTCCTCAAGGGCGTGAGAAAGCTCTGTGATGAAAATGATCTCCTTCTTATCCTGGATGAGATCCAGTGCGGAATGGGACGTACCGGATATCTTTTTGCATGGCAGGAGTACGATGTGAAGCCGGATGTCATGACAGTTGCAAAGGCCCTTGGTAACGGAGTTCCTATCGGTGCATTCCTTGCCTGCGGAGAAGCAGCAGAAGCCATGAAGCCAGGTGATCACGGATCGACCTACGGCGGAAATCCGTTTGTTTGTGCGGTTGCTTCAGCAGTTCTGGATGTGTTTAAAGAAGCAGACATTCCGGGACATGCAAAGAAGATGGGAGAGCATCTCTGGAAGGCTCTCGACGAGATTAAGGAAAAATACCCTGATCTGGTGGTTGACCACAGAGGAAAGGGTCTTATCCAGGGACTTGAATTTGCGGAAGGAGTAAAGGTTGGCGAAATCGTAAAGAAAGCCCTTCTCGAGCAGAAGCTGATCCTCATTTCAGCAGAACACAACACCATTCGTTTCGTACCGCCTCTTGTTATCGAGAGAGAACACGTGAACGAGATGCAGGAAAAGCTGGACGCAGTTCTGGCAAGCTTTTAACCATCCATGGTGTATTTATGACTCAACTAGTGTATTATGACTTTTTGAATCATTCTGAATAAACTTAAGGCTTGACTCTCAAGTAGGATATCTTGAATTGAAGTCAAGGAGTACAAGTTCAGACCATGGTTCATATCGGATAATATCTAATTTGAAGTCAAAGAGAACAAGCTTAGACCATGATTCATACCGGATAATATCTAATTTGAAGTCAAGAACAAGAGGCTCAGATCATGATTCATACACGACAAAACAGGAATTGAAGTCAAGAACAAAAAGTTCAGTCCATGACCCATATCGGACAAAACAAATAATGAAACCAAATAAGCCCTGCTTTAACTACCTTTTAGGTAGTTAAAGCAGGGCTTTATATTACTTGTTTCTAAGTCTAATTATCTCATCCAGCAGCTTGTTGGCCGCTTTCCATTTCGACATCAAAGGAAGCTCGATTTCTGAGTCTTTGGAGATTAGAGTGAGGACATTGGTGTCACCCTGGAAGCCGGCGCCTTCGACTTTAACGTTGTTAGCGGCGATGAGATCCAGGTTTTTCTTTTCAAGCTTCTTTCTGGAGTTTTCAATCATGTTCTCGGTTTCCATTGAAAAACCGCAAAGGAACTGGCCTTTTTTTTTGTGTTTTCCGAGATATTTCAGTATATCATCTGTTCTTTCCAAAGGAAGTGAGAGATCAGATCCGTCATCCTTCTTCTTTATCTTGTTATCTGCAACGGTAGCCGGTCTGTAATCTGCTACGGCTGCCGCCTTGATGATGATATCCGTATCCTTCTGACGAGAGGTGATTGCCTCGTACATGTCAGCGGCACTTCTGATGTTAACAACCTTGACATTGGTGGGATGAGGAAGATTTACCGGCCCGCTTACCAAAGTTACTTCAGCTCCTCTTGCAGCTGCGGCTGAAGCTATGCTGTAGCCCATCTTTCCGGAAGAGCGGTTAGTCAGGAAACGTACAGGGTCCAGATCTTCACAGGTAGGTCCGGCACTAACCATGACTTTAAGTCCCTTCATATCTTTTTCATAGGCTGCTTGATTGATAACCCAGTCAACTATGACCGAAGGATCAGCCAGCTTTCCGGCACCTTCAGTACCGCACGCAAGATGTCCTGACGCGGGCTCGATGATGGTCCATCCGTAATGCTTAAGCTTTTTCAGATTGTCCTGAAGTATAGGATTATTCCACATCTTAGTATTCATGGCAGGAGCGATGAGCTTAGGACATTCGCAGGCCATGAGAGTAGTGGTCAGCATGTCATCAGCGATGCCGTTTGAAAGCTTTCCGATGATATTCGCGGTGGCTGGGGCAATGATGACGCAATCTGCCTTATCCGCCAGAGCTATATGTTCAACTTCCCATGGGTGGTTTCTGTCAAAAGTATCTGTAACCACCTTGTTGTGGCACAATGCTTCGAAAGTATTGGGAGTGATGAAGTTCAGGGCATGCTCGGTCATGATGACGTCAACATTGGCATGGTTCTTAACCAATCTTGAGCAAATGTCGGCAGCCTTGTAAGCAGCTATCCCGCCGGAAACTCCCAATAAAATATTTTTACCTTTAAGCATAAAAACTCCTTCCTGAAGCTTTATTTATATCACGTGTTATTCTGAGAAAAGAAACAACTTCTCTATTATTTTTGATCTGATATAGATAATATAATATCGGCTGTAGCTATGAAGACGGAAAGGATGGCGAAGTCCAAGGTTACTCAACAGTCTTATGGTACAGTATTTCGAGACCGTTCAGCAAAAGATCCGGTTCAAAACAGACTTCGTTCTTCAGCCACGGCAGGATCAGTTTACCAAGCCCTCCGGTGAGAACGAGAGGAAGCTTATCTTTGGGGATACCCATCTCTTCAGCCACCAGGTCATGAATTCCGTCGATCATGGCAGCTGTGCCAATGACTTCTCCGTTAATCATACACGAAACCGTGTCATCCCCCAAGAGCTTTTCAGGTGCATCCGCAGTGAGTTTAGGAAGCTGCGCAGTTTTTTCAGCTTCGGCATCCAGGCTCAGCTGAATTCCTGCCGAAATCATGCCGCCAATGAAATAGCCCTCTGCATCCACGGTAGACATGGTGGTACAGGTGCCCAGGTCATAAACCATTACGGGAGCCCCGTATTTAGTGACCGCAGCCAGCATATCCACAAGTCTGTCCATACCGAGAAGGGACATATCGTAATTTCTGACAGGGATGTCAATGTTCTGCTTGCTGGCAATCTTCGGAACCTTTCTTATAAGCCTCTTAATTGCAGAAACCAGTATGGGATTAATGTCCGGAACAACCGAAGATATTATGGAACCCTCTATCTCTGAGGAGGAAACATTATTCTTATCAAGAATAGTCTTAAGCTCGTTCATAAAGCTAAGCTGGTCCCATCTCTGCTTTGTATTGGCTCTGTCCTGAAAAAGCTTTGTACCCTTTTCAAAAACACCTATAACGATATTTGAATTTCCGACATCTATCAAAAGAATTTTCATAATAATCCTCATTCCGCCTATTACGGTCGGCGGAAAAATAGTTATTAAAAGTATTTTTACTATCAAAATACGGAATCAGTCATGATACGGAATTATCCAAGCTCGTATCTGACCGGCAAATGATGTTTGAAAGTAACTCGTAATATAAAGTGATAACCATTCTTTCTGTAGGTATGGGCATACTTCCAAACCATGTATATTCTGTCAAAAATACCAGTCAAATATAAAATTTGACTGGTATAAATTAATCATTTAATAAAATTTATTTTGCTACAATGCGGGATTTGATAAGTGCTGTTACAACGATAGGAACGATAACAGCAGCAACAATCATTTCCGGAACTCCATTTCCAAATACTATGCCAAGTATCACTCCGAGAACCTGGTCAACCGGGATGTTATTGGCTGCGGCATAAGCATTCTTAAATACCACATAGATGGTGCCCATAACAAGACCTGTGTTTGTGAAAGCTCCTACAGCGCCGCATAAAACCAGAACAGCAAAGCGGATTGCATCATTCATCTTAGGAACGATCTTGTTAAATGCCTTGTAAACGAGCCATGGTGTAACACCAACAAGCATACGAGGTACAAAACAGATGAAGAGAGCCCAGGGTGATCCGTGTGAAAGACCCGGAACAGGAACTGTCGGTGTAAATGCAAATGAAAGGATACTTGGAGCCATGATGTTCTTAAAAAGACTTGTTGCTCCGAAAAGGAATCCAAGGAAAGCGCCCTTTTTAGGTCCCATAAGGATTCCGCCGATGATAACCGGCACATGTAAGATAGTAGCTTTGATGAGAGGCAGGTCAATGATGCCAAACGGGGTAAATGCCATGATCAGGACGATGGCTGTAAACATCGACATGATGGAAAGGTCACGTACCTTACCGGAAACATTGATACCAACCTGAGACTGAGTGGTTGTAGTTGATACATTATTATTCATTTTTATCCTCCTGCTACGGTCTTTGGCTTACAGGGCATCTGCTGTACGACCATCGTACAGAGTCCAATGCAAAGTATCGTGCAATTTCATTATGTCATTAGTTGACTTTTCTTGCAATGTTTTGGAATGGACTTTTTGGCATACAAGATATAGATATTTGAACGGAAATATACATGATATTTGGTTAACATGTATATGAGCATTAAATATAGCTGTGATGCTTGCTACTTTAATAAAATATCCGTTATACTCTCCTCTGTAAACGCAATATTTCTCCATTTATATCTAAAATGCAGATGTAGATAATATCGGATAATAATTATATTTTTACGGAGGATCAGGACATGACAGCAGGAGATACAGTATTAAAAGAATATCTGTCAAAGCTCGGAGCAAAAGAATCGGTCCCGGGAGGCGGAGGCGCCAGTGCACTTTCAGGAGCCTACGGAGTAAGCCTCGGACTTATGGTATGTGCATTTACAAGCGGTAAAAAGAAGTACGCCGACTTTGAGCCCAGACTTAAAAAAATACAGGAAAAACTCACTAAACTGAGGGAGGATTTCCTGAAGCTGTCAGACGAGGACGAAGAAGTATTCTATCCCCTCAGCAAAGCCTACGGACTGCCCGAGGACACCGTTGAAGAAAAAGATTATAAGGAAACAACTCTTGAAACCTGCCTGTCCAATGCATCCATGACCCCCATAAAAGTCATGGAAAAAGCCTGCGAAGCCCTTATCTATATGCAGGAGCTTGCAGATAACGGCTCGAAGCTCATGCTGAGCGACGTCGGTGTGGGAGTTTCATTTTTGAACACAGCCCTTGAAGGTGCTGTGATGAATGTTTACATAAATACAAAAATGATGAAAAACACAAACCGCATGATCGAGCTCAATGAATATGCCAGGAAGCTGCTTATGGACGGAACCTCCAGGGCGAGACTCATCTATGAACAGGTTGAAAGCACCATCAAACCAAAGTATGATTATGAAGATAAAATAGAAAGAAATAAAGTGGATTTTAGTTAAGGAGTACTATGAAGGAATTAAGAGGAAAGCTTATTGCTGACAGAATAAAGGGCGAATGTCTCGACTTTGTGGGAAAATACAACGGAATCCTTCCGGCTCTCGCAGTACTGAGAGTAGGTGAGAAGGAAGACGACATCGCCTATGAAAGAAGCATCAAAAAAAGATTTGTGGATTACGGACTGGAAGTAAAGGATTATGAGCTTCCGGCAAACTGCACCAACGAAGAATTCCAGGAAGTCTTTGACTTCATAAACGATGACCCTGAAATCCAGGGAATCCTGGTCATGAGACCTCTTCCTGCCCAGATAGACGAAGAGGCAATGCTTAAAAAAATGAATCCTTTAAAGGACCTTGACGGTATCACCGATGCCAATGTTGCCGGCGTCATGCGTGGTGACAAGCATGCATTTGCCCCCTGCACCGCACAGGCAGTTGTGGAAATCCTCAAGGACTACAACATCAAAATGGCCGGACAGCGCGTCTGCGTAATCGGAAGATCCATGGTAGTAGGGAAACCCCTCTCCATGCTCCTTCTCAAGGAAAACGCCACAGTTACAGTCTGCCACTCAAAAACCGAAAACATCAAAGCCGTTGCAAGTGAAGCCGACATCGTAGTTGCCGCCATCGGTAAAGCCAAAAAAATAAGCGGCGGTTACGTAAGAGAAGACGCCACCGTTATTGACGTAGGCATTAACGTAGACGAACAAGGCAACCTCTGCGGAGACTGTGACTGGGATCAGATCGTCCTCAAAGCCTCAGCCGCAACCCCCGTCCCCGGCGGCGTCGGCACAGTCACCACCGCCGTCCTGGCCCAACACCTCGTCGAAGCCACAAAACTCCAGAAAAATCTGTAAATATAAAAAAGCTGAGTCGCTTTCCCGTAGCGCTCAGCTTTTTATTTTAACATAAACAGAGTCGGTCTCCAGACCGCTCGTCATTATTTCACATTCACATATAGTCTAAAAACAGACATTGTGCGATTTATCTTTTAGTACTACAATACAGCAATACATCTCTTACGGCTGAGAAAACCAGTAAAATGGAAGGGCCGTCACACGTCCCTTCCATTTTCCGTCCGGTTTATCACTAACCCTGCGTAGCCACACTCGCCTTCACTCTGTCGAAAGCATGGGACATAGAGGTGGCCTTCAGCAGCGCCACAGTGATGAGCGCCTCAGCCCCGATGTAGATCAAATTGTAAACCGCAGAGTAAGCGGCAGGATTCCAACCACTCCAGGCATATTCGCCAAAGAAAACCCAGCCGGATAAAAAAGTAAAGAACCATCTCAAACCACAGGCTGCCAGATATCCGATGATCATCCCGTTCTTCTTGCTGCAGAAGAAGCCAGACACTCCGAAAGCACCAAAAGCAAGAATGTAATCAAGAAATACCTGCACAGGTGAAAGAACATAAGGCTCTAAAATAAACTGGAGAAGCCCATAAGTGACTCCGGAAACAAGACCTGCTACAGGTCCGAAAAGAAAACCCGGAAGAGTTGCGAAAAGCATGGAACAAAGAGTGATGGCTCCGCCCGTAGGAAATTCAAAGACCTTAATCATTGAAGTTACGGTAGCCAGTGCGATACAAAGCGCACAGTAAGCGAGTGTCTTAACATTTTTTTGCATAAAAAAACCTCCTTTAGATGGAGGGGCAGAAAACTATCCGAACATGGATAGACAGATATTTGCTTCCCTACGCAGGTACTAACCTGATCAGGTAAAAAGGGTTGATACGAAGATCATCTCAGCAAAAGCGCCCCCAGCGTTTATATAGAAATTATAAGCTCTGAGGAAAAACTGTCAAGTTAAATCCGGTTGCATAAATGTAATATTAAATATAAAGAAAGTGAATAAAAATATATGACAGAAAAGAAAAAATACAGACTTCATAAAAAACTCGAGAAAATCAAACAGCTGATAATCATAGTTCTGATGGTGATCAGCGGCCTATGGTATGTGACCAAGGGAAGGGAAAAGGATAATGCAGCCTACGCCTTCACCGAGCAACAATCTGCAAAGATCACCATAGACAAGGATGATTCCGGAAAGCATGAAAGTGAAGATACATTACTGCATAGTTATAAACAAGCAAGAGACTCCTCAAGTGGGAGTAAAGAGACAAGCAAATCTGCAAGTGGAAGTGCTTCTGAAAAAACAGAAAGCAGCTTTGATGAAACGAACAAAGAAACTTCTGTAGACAACTCTAAAAATAATAAGGATTCAGGAGATAACTCAGTGAACGAAAACTCAAAAAAGTCTGAAGATTCCGGTGATACAGGCGACAGGGATTCGGTGGATTCAGATTCTTCAGACCTCATCAATCTGAACCATGCTACCCAGAAGGAACTGGAAACCCTCCCCGGAGTCGGTCCGGCAACAGCAAAAAGCATTATCGATTACAGGGAAAAGTATGGCGGCTTTGCGGATATTGAGGAAATAAAAAACGTAAAGCGTATAGGAGACAAGACCTATGAGAAACTGAAAGAATATATAACGGTCTAAGTTACGGCATATACTTTCACCGGCTTATCAAAGATAAATTCGGAGTCAGGCTTTTGTATAAAAGATTCCCTAATGCATAATATACAGAATTGTGCTATCATATACGCAAGATTACAAAAAAATTTGTCGGACTATGCCTAAATGTGAAAATAATCTGTACAAATCAGGCTGATGTCTGTAAAATGTGCATTTGCACAACTTATAAGGGAGGCTCTTAATGGAACAGAATCAGGAGAGAATGACTCACGTTGTATATTCAAAAGACGATGACGGTCAGGTAATAATTGCTGATGAGGTTGTTGCCATCATCGCAGGTATCGCTGCCACAGAAACAGAGGGTGTTGATTCCATGGACGGAGGATGGTCAGGTGAGATCATTTCCAGAATGGGTATCAAGGACCTCAGCAAGGGAGTTACCACCAGCATAGAAGAAGGACATGTATCCGTAAATTTAAGTCTCAATGTTAAATACGGTTACTCCATTCCCGAAGTGTCAAAGAACGTTCAGGAAAAGGTTGCACAGGCTATTGAATCCATGACAGGACTTAACGTGCTTGATGTCAATGTCAGGATTTCCGGCGTTGTCACCACTGAGTAATATCAAATATTTATACTGACTGAAGGTATAACTATTGATCAAATGTAAATGAAAAAGCATTTGCATAAAAGAAATATAAATTTAGATAGGAAAGATATGAATAAGCGAGAAGAAAGAGATCACAAATTTAAACTTCTTTTCTCCACACAGTTTTATCCCGGTTCGGAGATACCTGCACAGATGGAGAGTTATTTTGCATCACCTGATTATGAAGATGGCGATGTACTCATCAGGGTTGAGAATGTCTCCGAGGAAGAACAAAAGGAACTTGAAGCCGCAGTACAGAAGATCGTAGATAAGATTCCCGAACTTGATGAAAGGATCAATTCATCGGCTGAAGGCTGGAAGACAGACCGTATGACAAAGACTGATCTTACAGCCATACGTCTCGCACTTTATGAGATTAGTTATGATGAGGATGTTCCTGAGAAGGTAGCCATCAATGAGGCCATCGAGCTGGCTAAAAAGTACGGTGGTAATGAGTCCGGATCCTTCGTTAACGGAGTTCTTGCGAGACTTGTCGACGGCAGCCGTGAATCCACAAGGGTAGAAAAGGCTCCCCGAAAGCTTCAGGGTGAGATAACAGAAAAGAAGTCTTCGGAAGGCAAGAGCGTTCATATCCTTATCAATAAGAATAATAAGTAAATCATGAATAAGCCGACTCGAGCGTATTCGGTTTCCCAGCTGAATCGCTACATTGCCAATATGTTCGCTCAGGATTTTGCCCTTTCGGGCATCACCATAAAGGGCGAGATATCAAATCTGAAGTATCATTCTTCAGGTCATATTTACTTTACATTAAAAGATACAGCTTCGCAGATTTCCGGCATCATGTTTGCCGGAGACCGTGCGGGGCTTCAGTTTAAATTAGAGGATGGCATGAGTGTCCTGTGCACCGGCAATGTGGGTGTATATGAAAGAGGCGGAAGCTATCAGATATATGCCAAAAGTTTTACTGCCGACGGACTCGGAGATCTCTATGTAAAGTTTGAACAGCTGAAAAAAGAACTTTCCGAGATGGGGATGTTTGATGAGATGTACAAGAAACCCATCCCTCAATATGCCGGAAAGATAGGCATTGTTACCGCGAAAACAGGTGCGGCTGTCAGAGATATCATTCAGATCGCGAAAAGACGTAATCCATATGTGGATATCACTCTGTATCCCGCTCAGGTTCAGGGCGAAGGCTCTGCAGAATCTGTCGTAAGAGGTATCAAAACCCTGGATCTCATGGGACTTGATGTCATTATCGTCGGAAGAGGCGGAGGTTCTATCGAGGATCTCTGGGCATTTAACGAAAGGATAGTGGCTCAGGCAATATTTGATGCCGACACACCCATCATCAGTGCCGTGGGTCATGAAACAGATACCACCATTGCTGATTTTGTAGCCGATCTCAGGGCCCCGACTCCCAGTGCCGGAGCTGAACTTGCAGTATTTGATATCAACAAGTTTTTTGATGATCTGTCCGGATATCGTGCGACTCTTGATGCTGCCATGTCGGAGCATATTCAGGATGAACGCCAAAGGGTATCCATGTATAAACTGAAGCTGAACCAGCATAGTCCGAAGAATATTCTGAATGAATATCAAAAGCGGGAGCTGATGTATAAAAATGAGCTTCAGAAGCTGATGCAGGATAAACTTCTGAAAGAAAAAGAACGGTTAAAAGCCCATGATGAGTTTAAAACCATCATGAAAGACCGCCTGCAGAAGTTTAGAAACAGGCTGAGAGACTATGAGCATCTGCCTTCCATGATGAAGCAAAGCCTGGAGAGATCAAAGCACAGGCTAATGCTTCAGACGGAAAAGCTTGAAGCAGTGAGCCCTTTACGGAAACTTTCCACCGGCTACGGTTATGTTCAGAAGGAAGACGGTGGCAAGGTTTCAAGTGTGAAGGATGTAAGCCCCGGCTCAGAGATCACAACAACCCTGAAGGACGGAAGCATTAAGAGCAGAGTTGAGAGTATTGATGGAGGAAGCATTAATGGCTGAGAAAGACCTTGATAATAAAAAACCTTTAAATGAAGTATTCTCGGAACTTGATGAGATCATAGGAAATATGGAAACAGAAGACAGTCTTGAGAAAACCTTTGAAATGTATAAAAAGGGCGTAACTCTTCTGAAGGAAGCTTCGGACAGTATCGATAAGATCGAAAAACAGGTAAAGGTGTTGGATGAAGATGGAATTCTCTCATGAATTTGAGCTAACAGTCAAGAATATAAATCAGATTATAGAGTCATATCTTCCGGAACGGGAGGGTCTCCAGAAGCTTGTTATCGATGCCATGGATTATTCCGTAGAGGCAGGCGGAAAGCGCATAAGACCCATGCTCATGCTGAAAAGCTTTGAACTTTATAAAGATAAATTGAGCAGCGAAAAATATGAGTTCATGCTTCCGGTGGTCCATTCCTTTATGACTGCACTGGAGATGATACACACCTTCAGTCTTTGTCATGATGACCTCCCCTGTATGGATAATGACAAGTACAGAAGAGGAAGAGAATCCACCTGGTTTAAGTATGGCGAGGATATGGGCACTCTTGCAGGAGACGGACTTACGCTTTATGCCTTTGAGCTGGTATCACAGGTTTTTGAACGTCAGCTAAAAAAAGTAAGATCGGTGGAGGCTAATGTCACGCCCGAAACATTGGCGGAAGCCTCTGAAGCTTTTGTGAAGGCTGTAAATATACTGTCCGGAAAATCCGGCATCTATGGAATGCTGGGCGGCCAGACAGTTGATGTGGAGATGACAGGGAAAGCCCTGAGTGATGAGCAGCTTATGTTCATTTACAGATTAAAGACCGGTGCGCTTCTCCAGGGTGCTCTCATGACAGGAGCTGTTCTTGCGGGAGCTTCGGAAGAGGATCTCGAAAAACTTTCCGGCATCGGCGAAAAGATAGGAGTGGCCTTCCAGATACAGGATGATATTTTAGACGAAACAAGTACAGTGGAAGAACTGGGTAAGCCTATACACTCTGATGAAGAAAATCAGAAAACCACCTACGTTTCCATTTACGGACTTGAAAAAGCCGGAGCTGAAGTGGAAAAACTTTCCCATGAAGCTATTGACAGTTTTATAGAGTTGGATGGTGTCAATGAAGACGCCCGGGACTTCCTCGTTTCACTTACGGGTCTTCTGATCCATCGTAAAAAATAAAGAAAGTTATCGAAATGTTACTTGATGATATACACGGACCTGCTGATTTAAAGAAGCTCAATGATAAGGAACTTCAGCAGCTGGCTTCCGAAATCAGAAAATTCATAATAGAAAAAACCTCTGAGTACGGCGGACATCTCGCGTCAAATCTCGGCGTGGTTGAGCTGACCATCGGTTTATTCAGAGCTCTTGATCTTCCCAAGGATAAGATAGTCTGGGACGTTGGACATCAGGCTTATACCCATAAGATCCTTTCCGGCAGGAAGGATGATTTTGACGGGCTCAGACAGTACCATGGTATAAGCGGATTCCCAAAGCGTGCCGAAAGTCCTTATGACTGCTTCGGCACCGGTCACAGCTCAACATCCATTTCCGCGGGCATGGGTATAGCGGAAGCCAGAGATATAAAAGGTGAAAACTATACAGTGGTATCCGTCATCGGAGACGGTTCTCTCACCGGTGGTCTCGCTTACGAGGGTCTCAACAACGCTTCCCGCATGAAGAAGAATTTCATAATTGTCTTAAATGACAACAAGATGTCTATATCCAAAAATGTAGGCGGAATGTCCAAGTATCTCAACGGTCTTCGTTCTGACAGCGGATATAACCGTCTGAAGGTGGATGTAGGAGGAACTCTTCTGAAGGTTCCCTTGGTTGGTGAAGCTCTCGTTCATCGGATACAGCAGGCGAAAAACTCCATTAAGCAGCTGGTGATTCCGGGAATGCTTTTTGAAGATATGGGCATCACTTATCTCGGCCCCATAGACGGACACAACATAAAAGAGGTTGAGCGCACCATTAATGAAGCAAAGCGCATAAATCATGCTGTTCTTGTGCATGTGATCACCAAGAAGGGCAAGGGTTATAAACCTGCGGAAAAATTCCCTGCAAGATATCACGGGGTTTCTCCTTTTAATGTCAACACCGGAAAACCTCTCTCAAACGGAGGAAAGACCTATACGGAAGTATTCTCAGACAAAATATGTGAGCTTGCTAAGGACAATAAAAAGATTGTCGGAATCACCGCGGCTATGCCGGATGGTACCGGACTCACCAGATTTTCAGAGGAGTTTCCCAACAGGTTTTTCGATGTGGGAATAGCCGAGCAGCATGCAGTGACCAGTGCGGCAGGAATGGCTTCCAACGGACTGAAACCTGTATTTGCTGTTTACTCAAGCTTTCTGCAGAGAGCCTATGATCAGATAGTTCATGATGTATGCCTCCAGAAGCTTCCTGTGGTTTTCTGCATAGACAGAGCAGGACTTGTGGGTTCTGACGGAGAGACTCACCAGGGTATTTTTGACTACAGCTTCCTTACCTCTATCCCTAACATGACGGTTATGGCACCGAAGAATGCAGGGGAGCTTGAGATGATGATGGAATTTGCCATGAAGTATCCTCTCCCCATAAGCATCAGATATCCGAGAGGCGTGGCTTATCAGGGACTCAGTGAGTTTAAGGAGCCTATAGAATATGGCAGGTCTGAGCTTGTTTATAAAGGCAAAGACATTGCCCTTCTTGCGGCAGGTTCCATGGTTTCCACAGCTGAACATATCAGAGACAAGGCATTAAAGAGAGGCTATGATCTGACTCTTGTGAATGCCCGATTTGTAAAGCCCATAGATACACAAATGATCGATGAGCTTGTTAAAGACCATAAGGTCATAGTTACACTGGAAGAAAATGTTAAGCAGGGCGGTTTCGGAATACAGGTTCAGGCTTATGTTCTGGAAAACCATCCTGAGATAAAGGTTGTGACTGTAACCCTTCCCGACAAATATGTGGAGCATGGTAATGTTACAAAACTCAGGAAAGGACTTCAGATTGACAGTGAATCCGTCATGAAGCTTCTAAATGAAAAGGGCATCATTGATTTCGGATGTGAGGATACGGAACAGGATTTATGAGATGCTTGTGTGAAACGGTAGTCTGCACGGCCGCCGGATACAGGCATCTGACATATAAAAGGGGATAGTATTGAAAAAAGAAAGACTGGATGTTTTGCTTGTGAATAAAGGTCTTGCGGAGTCAAGAGAAAAAGCAAAACGTACTATAATGGCAGGAATCGTATATGTAGACGGACAAAAGGAGGATAAGGCCGGAACAACCTTTGATCCGGAGGTTTCCATCGAAGTAAGAGGCAATGTGCTTCCTTATGTTTCGAGAGGCGGTTTAAAGCTTGAAAAAGCAATAAAGGAATTCGGGGTTTCCTGTGAAGGAAAGGTTTGCCTTGACATAGGCGCCAGCACCGGAGGCTTTACAGACTGCATGCTTCAGAACGGAGCGGTAAAGGTTTTTGCCATTGATGTTGGACACGGACAGCTTGACTGGAAGCTTCGAAATGATGAACGTGTTGTATGTATGGAGAAAACCAACATAAGATATGTGACCCCCGAGGATCTCGGTGAGAAGGCAAGCCTTGTTTCCATCGATGTAAGCTTTATAAGTCTGAAGCTGGTGCTTCCCGTTGTGAAAACTCTTATCAATGATGACTGCCAGGTGGTTTGTCTCATTAAGCCACAGTTCGAAGCCGGAAGAGACCAGGTTGGGAAAAAGGGTGTTGTCCGTGACAAAAAGGTTCATACCGAAGTCATTGAAAAGACATTATCCTTTGCTTACTCCATAGGATTTGTTCTCAAAGGACTTACCTTCAGTCCCATAAAAGGGCCCGAAGGAAATATCGAGTACCTTGCGGAGCTTGTACCCGGGGAAAGTGAAGAAACAGATCTGACATGGCTTCATGATGAGGCTGTAAAGATCGTTGAAGCATCACACGATATGCTGGATATAAAGTGAGACTAACATGAATGTAATATTGGTAGTAAATAAAAGTAAAACAGAAGCTCTGGATTTTCTGAAGACAGTAGAAGAGTACCTTGATTCAAGGAGAGTTCATCACAGGGCCCTTCTGGAAGAAAACTATACAAGAGACGATTTCAATGATGCCGATGCCATCGTCAGTATCGGAGGTGACGGCACCATGTTAAGAGTTGCCGGAGTACTGAGGGGTCAGGATACCCCTATACTTGGGATAAATGCCGGTCATCTCGGATATCTCACTGAAGTATCTGAAAAAGAACAGATACCGGAAGCCCTGGACAGACTTATAAGACATGATTATATAAGAGATGTAAGGGGTATGCTTCACGGAAGCCTGAGACGTAACGGTGAAGTCATAGGCAGGGGAACCGCACTTAACGAAATACTTATCACCCGCAGTAAAGGCATCATGGTCACAAAGTTTTCTGTTGTGTGTGACGGAAAGTTCCTCAGCAGCTATATAGCGGACGGAATTCTTTTCGCAACCCCCACGGGCTCAACTGCTTATAATCTTTCCGCAGGAGGACCTATAGTGGCACCCGGTTCACCGGTGATCATCATGACTCCCATATGTGCCCACAGTACCAGCAGCAGACCTGTTGTGTTACCGGTTTCAAGCCGCATAGAGATAACCATCGAATCCCCCGGGGAGATGGTGGCCTTTGATGGTGAGCATGTGATAGAGCTTCAGGAAGGTGATCTCATTACCGTACGTAAAGCTAATGAGCTTACAACCCTTATCAAGTTAAGAGAAGGAAGCTTCCTTGAGACCCTTAGGGAAAAGCTGGACAGTGAACGCTGATCTGTGTAAGTCGGGAAGCGAAAACTGACCGTTGACCGTCGGTTGATGTGTTCCTCCAGAGTACATTGAAGCCGAAGATCCTACGGCTTAAGCATTAAAACAATAACAGAAACTATCGGGATAAAGCAGACGAAGGAGAGCTGAGATGAAGAAATCACGGCACCAGAAAATAATTGAGCTTGTTGGCCGCATGCGCATAGGTACACAGGAAGAGCTTGCGGATATTCTGATAAAAGAAGGATATAAGGTCACTCAGGCAACCGTATCAAGAGATATCAAGGAACTTAAGCTCAGTAAGGTTGCGGGCAATGACGGAGTCCAGTATTACCAGATCATCGAAAAAGAGAAACAGGTATACTCTGAGAAATATATAAGAGTTCTGAGGGAAGCACTCATGAGTATGGATACTGCCGGAAATCTTCTGGTTATCCGTACCATGTCAGGTATGGCCAATGCAGTTGCTGCGGCATTGGACCAGTTCAGACTTGAGAAGATAGTCGGAACCCTTGCGGGTGACGATACCATCATGTGCGCCATGAAAAATGCCCAGGATGCGGAAGATATAAAGAAACGTATCCAGGAAATAATGGGCTGATGAATTTATGATATTTACCGGATGATAAACTAAAAAGAGGAGACAAAATGCTATATCATCTACATGTAAAAGAT
Organism: Oribacterium sp.; assembly: GCA_024689585.1. Classification (GTDB taxonomy): domain Bacteria; phylum Bacillota; class Clostridia; order Lachnospirales; family Lachnospiraceae; genus Oribacterium. The sequence goes on along the minus strand of JAILDF010000298.1, from coordinate 1,598 downwards.
CTTGCACTGATTGATTCTGCGGAGGTTGAGTTCGGACCCGGGCTCAATATCCTCACAGGTGAAACCGGTGCAGGTAAGTCCATATTGATAGGATCCATCAATCTGTGCCTTGGTTCCAAGGCCAACAAAGATATGATCAGAAGCGGAAAGGAATCCGGCTTCGTTGAAATAGTTTTCGGCGGACTCAGTGAGCATCAGGAAGCAGAGATGCGTGCCCTTGATGTTGAGCCGGAAGACGGACAGGTTATCATCAAAAGAAAGATTTCCAACACAAGATCCGAGATAAAGATCAATGATGAAACCGCAACTCTTTCAAAGCTCAGGAAAGTTGCCGAGCTTCTGATAGACATTCACGGACAGCATGAACATCAGTCATTACTCCGGGATGGTTATCATCTTAAGGTTCTTGATGATTTCCAGATTAAGGATACTGCGGATTTAAGAAAAGACATAAGCGATAAATATCATGAATATACCGCGCTTAAGGATAAGCTTGCGGGCTTTGATATGAATGAAGCGGAGAGACTCCGGGAACTGGATTTCCTTAAATTCGAGATCGAAGACATCGAGAAGGCAGAGCTTAAGGAAGGTGAAGAAGAGGAACTCGCCCAGAAATATAAGAAATACCAGAATATACAAAAAATCTATGGTTCTGTTCAGAAGGCAAGAGCTGTAATGGATGAAGTTGATTTCACCACAGCCATAAAGTCCATACAGGAAGCCCTGAACTATGATGAAAGCCTGCAGAATATCAGTGACAGTCTGTATGACCTTCAGTCTATTTCCGAAGATACCATAAGAGAGCTGGATCATTACCTGGATAAAAACGATTTTGACGAGGAAGACTTTCAGGAGATCACAGAGCGTCTTGATTATATCCGGGGAGTCATGGCCAAGTATGGCGGTACAGTGGAAAAAGCTGAAGCTGCTCTCGTGATGAAACAGGAAAGACTCAGGCTGCTGGAAGATTATGATGCGGAAAGAGAGAAGTGTCAAAAGTCACTGAAAAAATCCGAAACAGAACTTTTAAAGCTCAGCGGGGAGCTGACAGCCAAAAGAAAAAAAGGTGCGGAGATACTGTGTGACAGGATCCGATCCGAAATGACCGAAATGGGATTCCTGGATGTCCGTTTTGATATGGCGTTTTCAGAGCTTAAGGATCCGGGATCCAACGGAAAGGATGAGGCGCACTTTGTGGTGAGTCTGAACCCCGGAGAACCTGTGAGACCTTTAAGTGAAGTTGCATCCGGCGGTGAGTTGAGCCGTATCATGCTTTCCATAAAGACAGTGCTGGCTGATACGGATGAGATACCTACTCTTATCTTTGATGAGATTGATACGGGTATTTCCGGCAGAACCGCAGAGAAGGTATCTGAAAAGCTTAAAAAGATAGCTCAGAATCACCAGGTTATACTGATAACCCATCTGCCTCAGATTGCGGCAAAAGCCAATATACATTTCTGTATCGAAAAGCTTTCCGAGGACGGGCATACTCACACGGATATCAGAAGACTGTCTGATGATGAATCCGTTATGGAGCTTGCAAGACTTCTTGCGGGAGGCAGAGTTACGGATGCTGTTCTGGCCAATGCCAGAGA
>JAILDF010000297.1 GCA_024689585.1 Oribacterium sp. | reverse complement strand
ACCTGAACAGAAGGTTACACCGTTGTGAACATCATCAACTGCCTTCATAAGACGAAGGATGTTCTCCTCTGAGTTGATGATTCTTGTGAGGCCGAATACTGACCATGCAGGATCATCCGGGTGGATAGCCATCTTGATATCATACTTGTTACATACCGGCATGATAGCTTTAAGGAAGTATACGAGATTCTCGAAAAGCTTCTCGCCGTCAACATCCTTGTACATATCGAAAAGATCCTTGAGCTTGGCCATACGCTCAGGCTCCCAGCCGGGAAGAACTGTGCCCTGTGACATCTTCTCCATGGAAGAAGCAAGGTCATCCGGATTGATGGCATCTATAGCTTTCTGGCTGTAGGCAAGAACTGTGGATCCGTCAGGATTCTTACGTGCAAGCTCTGTTCTTGTCCAGTCAAATACAGGCATGAAATTGTAGCATACAAGGTGAATGTCTTCCTTGCCGAGGTTCTCAAGAGTCTCGATGTAGTTTGCGATGTACTTGTCGCGATCCTTATCACCAACCTTTATGGAATCACAAACGTTGACAGATTCGATTCCGCTGATGTGAAGACCGGAAGCCTCAACCTCTTCCTTTAAAGCATGGATTCTCTCCTGTGACCATACTTCACCGGGGGTTGTATCATAAAGTGTTGTGATAACACCGGTTACTCCGGGAATCTGTCTGATCTGCTGTAAGCTGATTGAATCGAACTTTGAACCATACCAACGAAATGTCATTTCCATAATGAAAATCTCCTTTTGAATAATGCTTTGATAATTGAGGAATAAAAGGCCCTCAAAATGTATACCAGTTTTTGATGATGCAATAGTAATCCTTTTCGGGAAAAATGTCAACAAAAAAATCATAATCAAATAATCGGTATTTTATTTAAAATACTTTAAAAAGCCAGCATAAATACTGCACATGGAAAAGCCGGTGCCGGGATTTTCGATAAATCTGCCATAGGTGCCTGAAGATTTGGTAAAATAGCGATTACAAATGTATACTACAACCGGAATTTAGCATTCGGACTTGATTTAGATCCGGAATTGATATATTTTTATCTTGTGATTGTATACAAGTTTGAGGGGGATATTATGAATACAGATAATAACATGGTTGAGACTCCCAAATTGCCTGAGGAAATACACTATTATTTATGGAACCGGATTGCGACGCTGGAGCTTCGTCCCGGGGTGAAACTCAGTGAGCTTGGTCTTGCTGAACAGTTTAACTGCAGCCGTATTCCTGTAAGAGAAGCTGTCAGACGTCTTAATATAGAAGGCGCTCTTGAATCCCAGCCTCAAAGGGGCAGTTTTGTAAGTAAGATCAATCTTGATAAGGTCAGAAAAGTAAGATATCTAAGGGAAGTTCTTGAAACCAGAGTGGTTCTGGATGCTTTTGATGCCGGACTGCTGGATCCGCTGGTACCTCTTCTTAAGGGCATGATCAATGATCAGAAAACCATGATCTCCTTCAATGAAATGGAGAAACTTACGGAAGCAGATACACTGTTCCATGATTTCTTTTATCATTTGCAGCACAAGGAGTTTGTTCAGGAACATACCGGAAGATATGATATTCATTATATAAGAGCCAGACGGTTTGCTCTCGGGGTGGAGAGAAGCGACGATCAGAAATATGATGACAGTATCAATATTGTTTCCCAGCATGAACGAATTGCAGATGCTATCGAAAGACATGACAGACAGGCACTGGAGGATGAACTGAAACATCATTTCAGAAACATTAACCATACCCTGGAAAAGGTGTCGGCTAACGAAGAATTTGAAGCTCTTTTTGAATCATGATTTGCCATAAGTTCCACAAGTCAGTCTTCTGCCATGTGCAGGCATGAAAACAGGGACAGACTTTCGCGATACGGCAATTTTAATAAAAGAAAGGGCTTTTTATCCTTTTTTTTATTAAAATTGACCTGGTTTCAAAAAAATTGTATTATATAGAGGTTGGAGGTTTTGTGAAGGCTCGTCTGAAACCTTCAACTCTTATATTTACTTAATAAAAATGGAAAATATGACGGTTTCTGACCGGGAAAGAGGTATGATCATGAAAAATTATTTTGATTTAAAGGGAAATGTTGCAATTGTCACAGGCTGTTCAACCGGACTGGGAGTTCAGATGGCAAAGGCACTTGCAAATCAGGGTGCTACTATCGTTCCTGTAGCCCGTCGTCAGGAGTTGATCGAGGAAGTGGCAAAGGAACTCACCAAGGATTACGGTGTTGAAGCATTTCCTGTAAGATGTGATATCACTGATACCGAAATGGTTGAAGGTATGATAGATAAGGTTCTGGAGAAATTCGGAAAGATCGATATCGTTATCAACAACGCTGGTACAGGTGCTGTTGCTCCTGCTGAAGACATCACAGATGATCAGTTTGCCAATGAAGTAAACATTGACCTCTTTGGTTCTTTCAAGGTTGCCCGTGCGGCTGCCAAGAAGGCTATGATTCCTGCCAAATACGGACGTATCATCAATATAGCCTCCATGTACGGTCTTGTTGGAAATAAGATTGCACCTGCAAGCCCATATCATGCTGCAAAGGGTGGTGTTGTTAACCTTACAAGAGCACTTGCTGCTGAGTGGGGTAAGTACGGCATCACAGTTAATGCCATCTGCCCGGGCTACTTCTGGACACCGCTCACACAGGAGACACTTGATTCCGACTGGTTCAAGGAGTATGCAAAGGGAGCTATCCCTATGGAGCGTTACGGTAAGGAGGGCGAGCTTGATACCACTACTCTTTTCCTTGCATCACCTGCATCAACCTATGTAAACGGTGTTATGATACCGGTTGACGGCGGATATACATGTATCTGATTTAGTATTAAAATAAATCGAAAGTGGATGAAGTATTTATCCTATTCGGTCTACGGCAGGCTCCTGGTCCTTCGGAGCCTGCTTTTTTTTACGGCAGAAAGAGTCACCGGGGACGGTTCTTTCCGGCGAGAACCGTCCCTACCGGCGAGAACCGTCCCCGGTGGATTAATCATCTTCTTCCATTGAGCTTATATACTCGTTGTACTCCTCTTCTGTTGCAAATCTGATCTTCTGTCCGTTTACTATTCCGACAACACTGTAATTTTCGTAATACATTTAAATTGCCTCCTTCATAAGACTAATAAGATAAGCATTTTCTCCGATATATAAAATGAGCAGGCGGGAGAAGTATGCCGTTTTTAGCAGTCCATTGAAATCCTTAAAGGTTCTCTTTGTTATGGACATATCATAAACCG
>JAILDF010000294.1 GCA_024689585.1 Oribacterium sp. | reverse complement strand
AGAAAAACAGTGGCGGCGGCGCTTACGGCGGCGATGGTGGCCATGGGGGCTTTCGGCGGAAGCATTAGCGCGCTTGCGGTGGAGGCTGCGGGCACGGCTTCGGTTACGGGAGATACAAGTACCGACTGGTGGCATGGTTTTGTCAATGAAGACGGCTCAACATTTATGTATATTGAGAAGGGTACCGAGGTTTCCAAGTTCCAGAATATGGACGGAGACATTGACTGGCAGGCGGCTAAGGCTGACGGTCTTGACTTTGTTATGATCCGTATCGCTTACGGTACAACTATGGATCCTTATGCTTATGTCAATATTCAGGGCGCTCAGGCTGCCGGTATCAAGGTGGGTGTTTATCTTTGTTCCACAGCGCAGAATCTTGAGGATACAAAGGCGGAGACTGAGTTGACGCTTCAGATGCTTCAGGGAATCACTTTGCAGTATCCTGTGGCTTATGACGTAGAGGTAAATAAGATGCTTGAGGGTGGTGCCACAGCCGATGATATGACGGCTATGATCAACTATTACTGTCAGGCTATGACTCAGGCGGGATTTATTCCTATAGTTTATGCCAACAAGACCTGGCTCACAAAGCATATGAATCTGTCACAGCTTCCTTATGATGTATGGTATGCTTCATATCCTTCGGATAAGGTTTACAGACCGGTTTACGGTGCCAATACCACTATCTGGCAGTCAAGTGAAAAGGGAACCGTTAACGGTATCAAGGGTTATGTCACCACAGAATTTTCTGTAAAGCCTTATGGCGGCTCCAACGGAGTTGCCCATGGCAACATGTACGATACAGCTGCATCCGGCAATATATATGAGACGGCTGCAGCTGAGGGAACCACCGGTACAACACCGGGTCTTCAGATTCCGGCTGTAACAGAAACCACCGCTGATGGTGTTTCTGTCTCTGCCACAGTGCCGGCTGCAGGAGGAACACCGGCAGCAGGTGTTTCGGCTTCAGTTTCTTTCGATGGTACAACAGTTTCCGGAACCGGAACCGCTGCGGCATTTACCGGAACCGAGATAACCACCAACGGACCTGTAAGAGGCACCGAAGCAGTTGAGAATACTGTGATCGGCTCCACCGCTACTCCAGTGACTGGCGAAAGCACCGCTATAAGCTCCGCCGAAACCTCTGCTACAGGCGAAAACTCTGTAACACAGATAGTTGTAGCTGAAGAAACTGCAGAAGGCTAGAGCCGGAGGGCATCCATTTATAAACGTTGAGCGAAGACGAGAAAAATCAACACAGACCCCCTTAGAACCACTTGGATTTTATTTTCCTTGTTTCCCTCGCCAAGTCAGAGTTTTCATAAAGAAAATATCTGACATTGGCGAGGGCCTAGTGGTTCTTAGGGGGTCTGTGTTAGATTTTTCCGGCAGATCGACTCGTTTATAAATGGATGCCTCCGGCTCTAGACGTTTTTTCGGTTTTTAATGTTATGACTGTCGTTATAATGTCGATATAAATTGAAGAACCGAAAAAATATGTTAAAATATAAGATGCTTTTCGAAAGGAGCAAACATAGATGAAGCTACGTAGTATTTTATTGACCACAGCGGCTTTTGTTACTGCATTTGCATTATCATCACTGGCAGCGGAGATAAGTACTGTGCGACTGACTCTGTCACCGGACAATGAAGACTCCATGGGCGCCGGTGATATGGCCAGCGGCGAGGAGCCGGGCACCTATGACAGCACGTATTTTATTTATGATTACAGTATATCCGGAACCAAGGACAAACCTAAAACCGCCTATACTTACACCATAGATGTACATCCTTCGGAGGGGTTCACCTTCTCTGATAATTGTGCTGTGGAAGTAAGTGCAGCGACTTCTGTGAGCATTCTTTCAAGAAGTAACCAGAGCGTGCGTGTCAAGTGCACGACATTTCCGTTTTATGTACTGAAGAATCCAAAGAATTTTTCGGAAACCGGGAATGAGATAACCTGGGATAAGGTTGACTATGCAGATAAGTATTCCATCTATATTTACTGGGAAGACAACAACGGCGATGACCACGAAACTCACACAACGGTTACTAATACCAAACATAAAGTGAGCATATCGAGTTATAATTCCAATGACCGTGTACTTAAGTATATTTCGGTACAGGCTCAGGCCAGCGGTGACGGAGGAAAATTCGTTGCAAATTCACAGTATGTGAGAAGCGACGGCGGAATAGATGACGACAAGAGTGATGCGAATTATGTTTTTAATATTCCCGTTGCAAGGTCCAATTCTCTGACCACCTCATCTTCTACCGCAACTGTAAAGAACAGTGCGGAGAATGTATTCGGACCGGGATTCAATCTTCAGGATAAACCGGGAACATCAAACTCTCCGGAAGGCACCTGGATGCAGTATATGAATGACTGGTACTATCTGAAGGACGGACAGTTCCTTACAGGATGGATATGCCCGGACGGCGTAAACCGTTATCTTCTCGGATCAAACGGCGCGATGCTTACGGGACTTCAGAGAGTAAACGGCAAATGGTATCTTCTGAATACCGAAGAGGGTTCCACCAAGGGCGCAATGCTTCATGGCTGGTGGAAGATAAATGATAAGTGGTATTATTTCAATGAGCAGATGGGCGATGACTATGGCGCAATGCTTACTGACACCACTACACCTGATGGGCTCCATGTGGGTTCGGATGGAGCATGGCTTGGATTCTAACAAAGCATCCGGAAACAACATTATAAAAACTCGAAAAGCTTTCCGGAAAGATACCGGTCAGCATTTCCTGAATAAAACGTAAGTGAGGATAGATAATGAAGAAAACAGCACTTGTAATTATGGCGGCAGGACTTGGTTCACGTTTTGGCGGCGGTATCAAACAGCTGGCAAAGCTCGGACCAAGCGGAGAGATAATCATGGATTATTCAATTCATGATGCTATTGAAGCAGGATTTGACAAGATAGTTTTCATTATAAGAAAAGATATTGAGAAGGATTTCAGAGAGATAATCGGAAATCGTATCGAAAAGGTGGCAAAGTGCGAGTATGCTTTCCAGGAGATAGACAAGCTTCCTGAGGGATATTCGGTTCCGGATGGTCGTACAAAGCCCTGGGGAACAGCACATGCCCTTATCCAGGTTCGTGATCTCATCGATTGCCCGTTTGCGGTTATCAATGCCGATGATTTTTATGGTAAGGAAGGATTCAAACTAATCCATGATTATCTTGTAAATCAGATGGATGATAATGCTTCTGCCTTTGATATCTGTATGGCAGGCTACATTGTCGGAAATACTCTTTCAGATAACGGTACCGTTAACCGCGGTGTCTGCAGAATGGGTGAAAATGATTATCTTAAGGAGATCAATGAGACCTATGATATCGAGAAGCGTGCTGACGGAAGCCTCGTAGGAAGCGATGCAAACGGAAACGAAGTAAGAGTTGACGGTGATGCAATTGTTTCCATGAATATGTTCGGTCTTCCTGAGAAGTTCCTGGATACTCTCATTGAGAATTTCCCTGCATGGCTTGATAAGAATGGTAAGGAGATGAAGTCAGAGTATCTGCTTCCTCAGGAGATAAGCGGTCTTATGCAGGAAGGAAAGGCAACAGTAAGAGTTCTCAAGGATCGCGATAAGTGGTTTGGCGTTACTTATGCAGAAGATAAGGAAGCGGTTCAGAAATCCCTTAAGGATCTTGTGGACAAGGGAGTTTATCCTGCCAGTCTTTTCTGAGGAGATGCATTGACCGGTGTTTCTGTCAGAAGGAAACATTGATCCGATGATGTCGTCCAAAACATAGTGCCGGCAGAGGCACTAAAAAAAGTGAAACGGAACATAGGTTTTAATGGCTGATTCATATAGAGAAAACAGAAAAAATGAGCTCAGGAGGAGAGTCGTTGATACAGAGACTCTCCGTGAGCGTGAACATAAGAAACACGAAGAGCGACAGGGCAGAAGGCCCCGTCGTTTCTTGGTGTTTTTGCTTATTATGATAACTGTCATGGTGATAGGTGCCGGAGGATTTTATCTTGCTCACCGGCAATTCCGTGATTACAGTGTGAACTGGACAGTGGACTTTACGGCACAGGAAGGCGCCATTGATTCGGATTATGAGGAATACTACATTTATGCAGATGGCCTGCTTAAGGTGACACGTGATGGAGCTTCCTATATTAGTTCGGCAGGAAAGACCATATGGAACCAGGCATATGAAATGAATCATCCCTATGCTGCTGTGAACGGAGAGTACTGTGCTATCGGAGACCAGGGGAAGACGACTATCTTTATAATGAACTCCTCCGGCACAACAGGTCAGGCAGAGACTACCCTTCCCATAAGCAAGCTTTCGGTTTCGGGTACCGGAGTTGTATATGCACTTATGGAAGATTCGGCCTCAAGTCACATAGCTGTATTTACCAGAGAGGGTGCAGCCCTTGACATCAGCATTAAATCCATCCTTTCGGGAGATGGGTATCCTGTAGATATCAGTGTCTCGCCGGATGGTACTGAGCTTATAGTCTCCTTCGTTGCCCTTGAAGGCGGAACAATTCAGAATAAGATTATTTTTTACAACCTTGATGAGATAGGACAAAATGCCGGAAATAACCGTGTTGTAGGTGGTTTCACGGAAGATTTTGCCGGACATCTCACAGGAAGAGTACATTTCTCCGATAATACCTATGCCCAGGCATTTTATGACGGTGGTATAGCGTTTTTCAGCACAAAGGTGCTTACAAGTCCTGAGCTTGTGAATAACGTTGCCATACCCGAGACCATGCGTGCCATAGCCTATTCCAGAGACTATGTCGGCGTTGTGACATTGAACTCCGATGACAGTGTTCAGGAAGCTTACAGGCTTACGATTTACAGAACAAACGGACAGACAGTATTCAGTACAGCATTTTCCTTCAATATGTCAGGATTTGATATAGACGGAGATAAAGTATTTTTATACAATGACAAGAGTTTGAGAATTTACGATATGAGCGGAAATATCAAGTTCGATGAGGATCTGGATATTCCGGTTTCGAAGGCAAGAGGAACCGCAAAGCTCACAACCCCGCTGGGAATGGATGTTCTTGTGGGAAGCACCAGTCTGGTGGAATCCGTCAAACTTAAGTAAGCAGACAATCCGGCTGACCCAGGAATGCCGGATAAAAATAAAGAAGTCTGAACAGAGCTGATGAGATCTGCATGAAGTGTCAGATATCAAGGCTCAGGAAAAGGGTTAAAAAAGGAGGGTATGCTATGAATCAGTATGTTGTTGGTGTAGATGTTGGAGGTACCACAGTAAAATGCGGTATTTTTGCTATCAATGGTGTCCTTATCGATAATTGGGAAGTACCAACAAGAAAAGAAGAGGAAGGCAAGTATATTCTTCCCGATGTGGCAGATTCCATAAAGGCTCATATGGCTGAGAAAAAGCTGGAGCTTGATGATATCGAAGGCATCGGCATCGGAGTTCCGGGTCCTGTACAGCCTGACGGTTACGTTCATGTATGTGTAAACCTTGGCTGGCATGGACACTATCCCGCAAAGGAAATGAGAGAGCTTATGGGCGGAAATATCAGATGTGCAGCAGGAAATGATGCCAATGTTGCGGCCCTCGGCGAAATGTGGCAGGGCGGCGGAAAAGGCCACGATAATCTTCTTATGGTGACACTGGGAACCGGTGTCGGCGGCGGTCTCATCATTGACGGACACATCATCCCGGGTGTTCACGGAGCAGGAGCCGAGATCGGACACATCCATGTAAGAGACGGTGAACCTGAAAGCTGTAACTGCGGCGGTCACGGATGTCTCGAGCAGGTTGCAAGTGCCACAGGAATCGTTCGTGAGGCAAAGCGCACTCTTGCAGCTTCAGACGAGCCATCCACAATGAGAGATTTCGGAGATGCTCTCACAGCCAAGGATGTTTGCGACTGTGCCAAGGCAGGAGATGCTCTCGCAGTTAAGAGCCTCGGAACAAGTCTTAAGTACCTTGCTCTCGTAATGGCACATGTATCCATGATATCCGATCCCGAGCTTTTCGTTATAGGCGGAGGAGTTTCAAAGGCAGGTCAGTATCTTGTGGATGTGACCAGAAAGTATTATGAAGAATTCACACCGCTCTTAAACAAAAAGGCGGATATCACTCTGGCAACTCTCGGAAACGATGCGGGAATCTACGGAAGTGCAAGACTTGTACTTGGTGATGAATGATACGTAATCCACCGGGGACGGTTCTCGCGTTTGAGAACCGTCCCCGGTGGTTCATTGTTTTCAGGGGAAGACAGCAAACAGGTAAGGTGCAGGAACATTGAAGAAATCATTATTTTTGAAATTCATAGCGGCATACATCATATTTGGTGTGCTGGGCTTCTCGGTTGTTGCCATCCTGTCCTCCAGGCTTACCTACCGGTATCTGGTACAGGAGAGGGCCAACAGTCTTTACAGCGAGGCAACCCTTATCGCCACAACGTACTCTGAAACAAAGGATACAAGTCTCAGTGAGGCGGTGGTTACTGAACAGATGAATGCAGTTTCCACCTTCCTGGACGCAGACATCTGGATCGTAGATCGTAACGGAGTGATCCTTAGTGATGCAGGTAAGGAGGGATACAAGGGACAGCAGATAGAGGCCTTTGATACTACCCGAACCGGCACCAGATATGAAGTTGGAACCTATCATGACATGTTTCAGTCGGAAGTGCTTACGGTCATGGCGCCCGTGACCAGGGACTATGTGACCAATGGCTATGTGATCATTCACAATTCCATAGACAATATCCTTTCATCACAATATGAGATATTGAACATAGTTTACATAACGGCACTCATCATATTTATTTTGTCCCTGTTCATCCTGGTGGTGTTCTATATCATTGTATACAGGCCCCTCAACAAGATAACTGTCGGAGCCACTAAGTATGCAGCCGGAGACTACAGCTACAAGATCGAAACAAAGTCCAGAGACGAAATGGGATATCTTGCGGAGACCCTTAACTTCATGTCGGATGAGATTTCAAAGGCAGATGACTATCAGAGACAGTTCATTGCCAATGTCAGCCACGATTTCAGATCTCCTCTGACCTCCATAAAAGGATATCTTGAGGCCATACTTGACGGAACAGTTCCGAAGGAGCTTGAGGAAAAATATCTAAAGAGACTCATCTCCGAGACAGAGAGACTTACAAAGCTTACCCAGTCAATGCTCAATCTGGGAACACTTGATAAAAAGGGCTTCCTCAGCAGGACAAACTTTGACATTAACAGAGTCATAAGAGATGTCTGCGCCAGCTTTGAAATGACCTGCCAGCAAAAAGAAATAGTCTTCGAGCTGACCTTTGCGGAAAAGAAGGAAATGGTCTATGGTGATTACCCGAAGATCCAGCAGGTACTCTACAACCTTATAGATAATGCTTTGAAGTTCAGTAATCCGAAGTCCTCCATCAAGATCACCACCGGATCAAGAGCAAGCAAAGTATTTATCTCAGTAAAGGATACCGGCATCGGTATTCCTAAAAAAGATGTACAGAAAATCTGGGACAGATTCTACAAAGCTGACCAGTCCCGAGGCAAGGACAAACACGGCACCGGCCTCGGCCTCAGCATCGTAAAATCCATCATCAACGCCCATGGCGAAAATATCGACTGCATCTCCACCGAAGGCGTTGGCACAGAATTTGTGTTCACATTACCTGTCGCTTACTATCCGGAACAAGAATAATCCACCGAGACGGTTCTCGTCTTCGAGAACTATCCTCCGGTGGATTTTAGTATATTTAGAGAAAACGTGAAGAAAATGCAAGGGATGGGTGGCAAGGCTTGCGAGTATTTATCAGCGTTTCGTAAGAAATGCTGATGCCCCAGCCGGCGAGGCTGTTTCGGCATAAGCCGAAATCAAACGAAAATGCCTGCGCGTAGCGCATTCTAATGGCATTTTCTCCTTGCTATCTCGTGGGCCGCCACACGTCCCTTGCATTTTCTGTACCATTTCATAACTACCAGGCGTCACCCCACCCGGAACTTATAGCCTATGCCCCAAACTGTGGAGATCTCCCACTCGGTGTTGCCGGAGATCTTTTCGCGGAGCCTCTTGATGTGAACATCCACGGTGCGGCTGTCGCCGGCGAACTCGTAGCCCCAGATATGATCAAGAAGCTGTTCGCGGGTGAAAACCTGATTCGGAGACGAAGCCAGGAAGAACAGAAGCTCCAGCTCCTTTGGCGGCATCTCGATGGCGTGGCCTTTATAGAATACGGAATAATTTGTTTTGTTGATGATGAGATCCGTATACTCGATGTAGTTTCCGCTGCGAAGTGCTTCTTCGCCTTCGCTTACGGCATGGCTCCGCACAGAATCCGCTGAAGCCGTCGTCTGCTCCTGCTCGTGCTGATATCTTCTGAGAACAGCCTTTACACGGGCCACAAGCTCCTTGGATTCGAAAGGCTTTATCATGTAATCATCAGCCCCCAGCTCGAGACCAAGTACTTTGTCAAAGGTTTCGCCCTTTGCGGAAAGCATGATCACCGGAACCTGACTTGCGGTGCGAAGTCTCCTGCACACTTCATAACCGTCGATGCCCGGAAGCATGAGGTCGAGAATCACAAGATTCGGCTTGTATTCAGGAAAGAGCCTGAGAGCCTCTTCGCCGTCTTCGGCACACATGGTGTCGAACATTTCCTTTTCGAGATATAAGGAGATGAGCTCCGATATATTAGAGTCATCATCTACAATCATAATTCTTTGTTTTTCAGCCATTTCCCCTCCCCTGAGTCAGACCTCTAACAGATTAATTTCATATTAGTTATCACTTAATCAGCTAAATGATTAATTTCATATAGATATCGCGCATTCAATCAAATGATTATTTTTCATATAGATTCATTCGGTCAACCGGGTTTCTGCAAAGCAGATGTGAAACTACCGGCACAATAATTACAGGGTGCCTGATCACTTTTTAAAAAATACAATAGTCACACCATCCTGACCTTCGCCGAACTCTCCGAGACGGAAAGACTCAACGTACTTCAACTTTTTAAGCTGCTGGTGAACTGCTTTCCTGAGGGCGCCGGTTCCGCGTCCGTGGACCACACGGGCCTGCGGAATATGTGAAAGGTAAGCGTCGTCCAGATATTTCTGGAGCTCGGGAATGGCTTCGGCAGTGGTCATGCCGATGAGATTGATCTCAGGAGATATGCCCATGGTCTTCTGCATGCGGATATCACCGCCGGAGGTGCTGCCCTTCTTTTTCCTGCCCATATTTTCAAGTCCGGGACCGGTTACCTTGCCGGTGTCCACAAGTTCGATATCCCTGACGGATACCTTGGTGCGAATGATTCCGGCGGTTACGTAAAGCTCTCCCTTGTGATCCGGAAGCGTGGATACTGTAGCATTGATATCCATGGATGCAACATGAACGGTGTCACCGATGCGAAGGCTCTTTGCGGAAACTGGCTTTGACGGCCCCTTGATCTTCTGGGATACTGACATGCTTGCCTGGGTATCCTTCAGCTTTTTATTCAGGGCTGAACGTGTCTTCTCGGCTTCAAGAGTGGCGGCTCCGTTCTGCTCCTGACGTCTCAGTTCTTTAACTATGCTGTCGGCGGTTTCCTTTGCATCCTGGAGTATCTGGGAGGCTTCCTCACGGGCCTTCTGAAGTATCTTGTCACGACCCTTTTCAACGCCCTTGGAGTTCTCTCTTGCACGTCTCTTGTATTCCTCGATCTCTGCCTTATAGCGTTCGATCTCCTGTTTTTCACGCTCTATGGTTACGCGGCTTTCTTCAAGACTCGCGATGACATCTTCGAACTTAACGTCCTCCTTCTCGAGGCGGCTCTTGGCATCATCGATGATGTAACCCGGAAGGCCCAGCTTCTGTGATATGGCGAAGGCATTGGACTTGCCAGGGATACCTATGAGCAGTCGATAGGTGGGGCTCAATGTTGTCACATCGAACTCGCAGGAAGCATTTTCAACACCGGGAGTTGAGAGGGCATAAACCTTTATTTCTGCATAATGAGTGGTGGCAACAGTCCTGGTCTTCATGTTGTGAAGGAAATTGAGTATTGCCATGGCAAGGGCGGCGCCTTCCGTAGGGTCGGTTCCTGCACCAAGCTCGTCGAAGAGACAAAGGCTGTGACTGTCTGCCTTTTCAAGTATCTTAACCGTGTTCGTCATGTGCGCAGAGAAGGTGGACAGGCTCTGTTCGATAGACTGTTCGTCACCGATATCTGCGAAAATTTCCTCAAAAACAGAAAGCTCGGAGCCCTCGGAGGCCGGGATGAAAAGTCCGGACTGTCCCATGAGCTGGAAAAGACCTATGGTCTTCAGGCAAACGGTCTTACCGCCGGTGTTGGGACCCGTGATGACCAGCATGTCGAAATCCTTACCGAGATAAACAGTGGTTGGTACAACCTTCCTGGGATCGATAAGCGGGTGCCGTCCGTTAAGGATGGAAATGTAGTACTTATCGTTAAGCTTCGGCATGGTGGCATGCATGGACTCGGCGAATTTTGCCTTAGCAAATACAAAATCCAGATGTGCCAGAATTGCGATATCGTTTCTTATGGTTTCTGTATGAGGCATGAGGGATCCGGATAATGCTTCCAGAACCTTCTCGATCTCTTTCTTTTCTTCTGCCTCCAGTTCCTTTATGTCATTGTTGAGCTTCACGATGCTCATGGGCTCAATGAATAATGTTGACCCCGTGGAGCTCTGGTCGTGAACCATGCCCTGAAAGCTTGATTTATACTCTGCCTTTACCGGAAGACAGTAGCGTCCGTCGCGCATGGTAATGACAGCGTCCTGAAGCATTGACCTGGAACTGTTGAGGATGCTGTTCAGAGAGGTGTGTATGCGCTCCTCGTAAACGTGCTTCTTTTTACGCACGGAAAAAAGACCGGCGCTGGCATCGTCGGCAACGGTGTCCTCGGAAAGGATGCAGCGGGTTATCTCTTTATTTACCGGAGACAGGGGTTCAATGTCTCTGAAGTAGCCTGACAGGCTGTCATCACTGCCCACAATTTTTAATTGTGGGAGCCGCGCGGCTTTGAGCGGTTCAGAAGAATCCGTAAGGATTCTTTCTTTGCCTACCGTATCCCTGAGTTTTTCCGGATCCGGCTGATTTTTCGTGTAGTGAGCATTAAGCCGGACGGCTCTGGGCACCGGTTTCTTTTCCTCCGGGGCCTTTTCGGAGTCTCTTGCATAGGCTTTGGCACGGCCTGCGGCAGTAAGTACTCCGCTTATCTGAAGGAGCTCCGGTATGGAAAGAGATGCAGCTATATCAAGTCGCTTAAGACTGTCATTTACATCCCTGACTCCCGAGAAGGAGATATTGCCATGAAGCCCCAGACGAAGCAGGGCGGCATCTGTTTCCAGAAGGTTCTGTTCAATCTCGTTAATGTCTACAGAAGGCAGCAACTCCTTAACCAAATGTTTACCCATGGGAGAGTTTGCATATCCCTCGAGGCGTTCCTTTATTTTATTAAATTCCAATGTATTTAAAGCTTTTTCATTCATGCTTTTCAGTATATCAAATGAGGAAGGCTTTTGCCACTTGCTAAACGCGGAATTCCATCGGGTACTTGCTAAACGTGGAATTCTATCGGGGACGGTTCTGACCGGCGAGGTAACAATTCAGCCGGTGGACCATGGGGACGGAGTTGGTGGCCTTTTTCAAAAATGGACCACCAACTCCGTCCCCATGGTCCACTGACCGGAATTCCGTTTTCACTTTCTTGCGTGTATAAGACAGGTTGTATATAATAGGTGCTATGGGAGAAAACGACTTTATAAAAGAGAATATCGTGGGACGGAAAGAGGGCTGGAAAAAGACCACCAGACACTATATCAGGGTCGCTTTTTCGGCACTTTTATTTGGTGTGCTCAGCGCAGGAACCTTTGCGGCTACGAGGCCTTTGTTTTCCGATTTTTTCCATAATGAAGAGCAGGAAACGGTGAAATTCGAGACAGAACCGGTAACCGAGGAAACTGAATCGGAAATCGAAACTGAGCCGGAAACCCAGACTGAGCCGGAAACCGAGCCTGAGACTACAGAGGAGGTTACGGAACCGCCTGAGACAGAAACCACCGCGGAGACTGTACCTATAGAAGAAGTAGTAAGGGACGAGGTTCGTAAATACGAGTACAATATCGAAGATTACAAGCGCCTGAACAACACTTTAAAACAGGTGGCTCTCAGCGCTGATTATGCTCTTACTGAGGTCAGAAGCCGTGTTACGGATACGGATCTTTTCGGAGAGCATGTAAAATCCGGCAGCAGTGCCTCCGGTGTGATCATTGCCAGAACCTCGGGGGAGATTCTCATCCTTACAACGGATTCGGTTCTTAAGGATGCCGGTGATATAGAGGTGGTATTCTATGGCGGCAGAACCTACAGCGCTTCGGTTAAGGCTGTTGATGAAACGGACGGAATAGCGGTAGTCACGGTCCCGTTATCAACCATCACCTTCAGGGACAGTCAGGTTATCAAAAATATCGAGATCGGTGATTCTTCAATGCTTCAGAGGGGAGATATGATCCTTGCGGTGGGAGCTCCTGCCGGAGCCTACGGATCATCCACCGTGGGGTCGGTAGCTTCGGTTTCTTATGACGAGATCCAGGTAGACGGCTACTTTAAGGATATGATCGCAGATGTAGACATTGACCCGAAGTATGGAAGCTTTGTTATAAATACAGCCGGAGAGCTGGTGGGATGGTTCGGTTCGGATGAAGGCGATGCGGAGGGCTATCACCGGATAAAGGGTATTTCGGATTATCTTGACGAGATTGAAACCATCTCCAATGGTACCAGATATCCGTTCCTGGGTATCAGTGCTCAGGAGCTCACATCGGATATTACCGATGCAATTCCTGAGGCGGATTTTCCGAAGAAGGGACTGTATATCCAGTCCTGCATCAAGAATTCCCCTTCCTATAATGCTGGCATTCAGAATGGGGATGTCCTTGTAAAAATCAATGATGAAGAGATCGGCAGCATGGCTGACTATGAGACTGCATTAAGAAAACTCACAGGGGAAGAGCAGGCTGTGATCACCATCATGAGACAAAACGGGTCCGGATACCAGGAGGCTGATTTCAGGGTGACCGTTGCGGGAAGATAAAAAACATGGTAGTATGAGCAGCGTGTCAACGCCGGGGCAGATGTAATACCCGCGGGTAGGAGAATAAGTTTCCTGTGCGGTAGCGGCTCTTAAACAAAATGATCAACCAAACTAATTAGAAAGACAGAATCTATGGAAATAAACGAGTTTTTTAAAGAATTGAATGGAGATTCCGCAGGAGCGGCGGGAATGAGATTTATCGAGAATTTTTATGACGGAGCAAGGGTTTCGGATGTATATCTCGTAAAGACAAAGAATGCTGCTCTTACAAAAAACGGTAAAGAGTATCTCAATGTGATCCTGCAGGACAGAACAGGTCAGGTAGATGCCAAGGTCTGGGAACCCAATTCTCCCGGAATCAGCGATTTTGATGTGCTGGATTATGTTTATGTAGAGGGTAATGTTACTGTTTACAACGGCAGCAACCAGTTAAGCATTCAGAGACTGAGAGTTGCAAAGGAAGGCTCCTATGATCCGAAGAATTACCTTCCGGTGTCATCAAGACCGGCTTCGGAGATGGAAGCTTCCCTCAGTCAGTTTATCAAGTCTGTTAAGAATCCGTATCTCAGCAGACTGTTAAACATCATATTTATGGAGGATGCGGATTTCCATAAGAAATTCATGCTTCACAGTGCGGCGAAGTCAGTACATCACGGTTACGTGGGAGGACTTGCGGAGCATACATTATCAGTGGCAGGCATATGCGATGATTTTGCCAAGCGTTATCCGGATCTTCACAGAGACCTGTTAGTTACTGCGGCTCTCTGTCATGATATCGGCAAGGTAAGGGAGCTTACAGCATTTCCTAGAAATGATTACAGTGATGAGGGTCAGCTTATCGGACATATCGTTATCGGATACCAGAGGATAACGGAGGTTGCAGGCAGTATCGAAGGATTCCCGCCAACTCTTGCTGCGGAGCTTGGGCACTGTATCCTGGCTCATCACGGGGAGCTTGAGTTTGGTTCACCAAAGAAACCGGCACTTATGGAGGCCATGGCACTGTCTTTTGCGGACAATGTTGATGCCAAGCTTGAGACCATGAGAGAGGCTCTTGATGCTGCGGACAAGAACGGAAAGTCAACAGAAGGAGACGGATGGATAGGATTTAACCGTCTCATCGATTCAAATATGAGAAGAACAAGCAACGAGTCCTGAAAAAGGGCTCGTTCTTCTTTTGCTCCTGACGGCGAACGTTTCTAACGGGTTCAGGTCCTGACGGCGCACGATTCTAATCCATCGGGGACGGTTCTCGCCGACGAGAACCGTCCCCGGTGGATTCTGTAAGAATTATATTCTATTTTTGTAATATTTATTTTCATGTAATTTCTTAATATATATATCTTTTCATGCCGATGTTACCTATAGGTGTATTGAGGGCACATGTCTGCCCGCGATTTGAGCGGTTCAGAAAAATCCGTAAGGATTCTTTCATGGTGGGATTTTATATAAAGAGGGATAGTATGGATTTATCAAAGTACAGTCAGGATATAATCAAGAAGATAGATAACCTTGAGGAAACCAAAAAAGAGGCACTGGAGTCGACCTTACGGGTGTGCAATGAGCTTCTGCAGGTTGCAAGAAGGAGAAGCGATAAGTCGCTTTCAAGCCTGTGCAATTATTATATTGCAAGATATTACTACAACAGGGGCAACTGCAGTGAGTGCGTGAGATATCTGAAGAAAACCATCAAGGATGCCACAGAGTCTGATTCCAAGCTCGAGCTGTGCCGCGCCGTAACACTCCTTGCCAGCGCATTCACAAGACAGGGCAACAAGTCCAATGCCATGCAGTGTCTGGCCACTGCCATAAGAATTTCCGAAGAAAACATTGAAAAACATAAGGAGTTTGCACATATACTGATCCGTTCCTATATGGATCTTTCCGATATTTGCTATAACATAGGCAACTACAATGAGGGTGTCAAATTTCAGATTGCCACCGAGAGATTTTTCTATCTGATAAACAGGGAAAATTTTTATCCGCTATATTATGTGCGCCATCTTTGCTCTCTGGTGAGATGCTATGTGCTTTTGGGTGATACCACAAACGCCGGAGACATTATCACACAGATGGATAATTACATTCAGGAGAATAAGAATATCTCCTTTGAACCTTATGTTTCCGTTGCCCATATTGTATGGAATGAATTCACCGGGGATCATAAATGGGACGATGCTTACATCGGCAAGCTTAACAGCTATTTTTCCTCAAAGAATTTCAAAGGAGATTACGTTTCGGAGTATTTCTTCATACTGAATATTCTGGCGGAAAACGAGAGTTATGTGGATTATTTCAAGAATCTTTCCATAAAAATGGAAAACTTTCTCAATTATACCGATCTTTACGGATTCAAGCAGGAGCTTAGTAATGTAAAGCTGTATTTCTATGAGAACAGCCAGAACAACAGCAGAAAGTTCGAGGAGCTGGAGAAGTTCCGTGAGTATTGCAATGCTGCTTTCCATGCTCAGAATCGTGCCATGAGTATGTTGATTGAAGTTGATGTCATGGACTTTTTGGATTATGATTTCAGAGCGGCTCTAGAGAAACGTACAGTAGAAGATGACCTTACAGGCCTGCCAAACCGTAAATCCTTTAATGATATGGCTGACAGGTTCTTTGAAAGATGCTCGGCTAAGCAGATGACTTTCGGAATCGCCATGCTGGATATCGATAATGTGAAGCGTATCAACGATATGTATGGCTATGCCATAGGTGATCGCTGCCTGGTTGAGCTTTCCAATGTCCTTAAAAGATATGTATCGGAACATCTTTATGCTGCCAGATACGATGGCTCTGAGTTTGTACTACTTTTTGAAGACTTTAGAGATGATGAAGTTATAGACCGTTTGAGAAGCATCAATGATGATATCCTGAAGGCTATACGTGTGCAGCAGCTTCCGGAGTTTACATTGTCCCAGGGCATATGTATCCATAAACCGGAAGATTACAACAGGATTTGGGACTTTACCTCCTGCGCAAATCTTGCTCTGGATAAGGCCAGACTGACCGGTACAGGCCAGGCGGTTCTGGTTCACAATAATCAGGAACTGGGCACTGCAAAGAGCGTTACACTCAATGTTGCCGGAAAGGTATTCATTGACCGGAGATAAGGGGATACTTTGTTCAGACGACGGCTTCATCCGGAGATAGACTTGGAGGCTAATGCTTCTGCCGGGAGATTTTCAGATGAAAAAGAATGAACAGTTTACAGTTACAATAGAAGATTTTTCAAGTGAAGGACTCGGCATCGGTAAAACCGATGCCGGGTTTGTGTGGTTTATAAAGGATACTGTTATCGGGGATACAGTTCTGGCAGCAGCCACTAAGGTGAAAAAGAATTATGGCTTTGCAAGACTTGTAAAGGTTTTGGAAAAAAGTGAGTTCCGTGCTGAGCCGCCATGCCCCATTGCCGGAAAGTGCGGAGGCTGCCAGCTGCAGCAGATGAGTTATGAGGCCCAGCTTCAGTTTAAAAAGGATAAGGTCTATAATGATCTGCTTCGCATCGGGGATGTGGAGAAGGAGGTTCTGGACAAGACATTTGAACCTGTAGTCGGTATGACGGAGCCTTTCAGATACCGTAACAAAGCCCAGTTCCCTATAGCCAGGAATAAAGATGGCAGGATCATCGCAGGCTTCTATGCCGGCCGGACCCACAGTGTTATAGAGTGTGAGGACTGCCTCCTGGGAGTAAAAGAGAATAAGATCATACTTGATAAGATCATCGCATGGATGGAGCGCTATGACATTGACCCTTATGATGAAGCTTCAGGCAAGGGGCTGGTTCGCCATGTGCTTATCAGAAAGGGCTTTAAATCAGGGGAACTGATGGTGTGCCTTGTGATAAACGGAAGGTCGCTGCCGTGTAAGGAAGAGCTGGTGAAAGAATTGTGTGGAAAAGAAGGAGTTGATTCCCTCAGTTTCAGCGTGAATACAGAAAGAACCAATGTAATCATGGGCACACAGATCGTCGATATATATGGCCCGGGATACATCGAGGATTCCATCGGAAATATAAAGTTCCGGATATCGCCACTGAGTTTCTACCAGGTAAATCCTGTTCAGACAGAGCAGATGTACGGTGCAGCACTTGAGTTTGCAGACCTTAAAGGAACAGAAAACGTCTGGGATCTTTACTGCGGAATCGGCACCATCTCGCTGTTCATGTCACAGAAGGCGAAAAAGGTTTACGGAGTTGAGATAATCCCGGAGGCTATCAGGGACGCAAAGCAGAACGCGGAGCTTAACGGCATTGCCAATGCTGAGTTCTATGTGGGAGCCGCAGAGGAGGTGCTTCCCGAGTGGTACAAACAGCACCCGGAAGAGCGCATAGACGTGGTGTGTGTGGATCCGCCCCGGAAGGGCTGCGATGAGAGAGCATTGGCAACTATAGTGGATATGGCACCGGAGAAGCTTGTGTACGTAAGCTGCGATCCGGCAACCCTGGCCAGGGACGTAAAGTATCTGAGAAACCAAGGGTACGAGCTTAGGAGAGTAAGACCGGTGGATAATTTTTGCGAAACAGTTCATGTGGAGACTGTAGTAGGACTGCAAAAGGTGAAGTAATAGAAATCCTTGAATTTACGCACTTTTACCAGCATTCCACGTATGATAAGACCGATTTATCGGAGCGTGGAAGGCATATAAAAAAGTATATTCGGGTGGTTGTCGCCGTTGAACTCGTCACTGTAGGTGCAAAAATAGAGCCTACGTCGTAACGGTGGGTGCAAAACCCGAATCTGTCAGATAAAACAAAATATTATCGTCAAAGGGCGCTTAACTTACAGCATTTCTGTAGGCTGAGCGTCCTTTTTTGTTGCTAACACACTTAGAGAGGAGGTGCAAATGGAATTCGATTATTTTTACAACAGAGGAACGGAGCAGTTTGCTTTCTATCAGGTCCCAAAGATATTGATCACGGATGATAGATTTGCAGAAATATCAACGGATTCTAAGCTTCTGTATTCACTAATGCTGGACAGGTCAGCTCTGTCAGCTAAGAACGGATGGCTTGATGAAGAAGGGAGGGTATACATCTTTTATACGTTGGAGCAGATCATGGCAGATATGCACTGTGCGAACCAGAAAGCTACGAAAATGATGAAAGAGCTTGAGACAAAGGTAGGCCTTATAAGGCGCCAGAAGCAAGGGCAGGGAAAACCGGCAAAAATCTACGTTAAAGATTTTGCCACCGGATTGCACGGTGATGTGGATCCTATGAGTCGGAATATGATTTATGAAAATCATGATTCTGAGACTCATGAAAATCGTGAGTCCGGAAATGTGATAATCACAGGTCAGGACTCATGGAAATCATGCACTAATAATAATGATATTAATAATACTGACTTAAGTGAGACTGATCTTATCAATCTATCACCATTAACGGCAATATCTGAAACTAAAGTGGTGAAGATGAAAGAAAAGGAAGATTCGATAAGGATTCGGAAGCAGTATGAGGATTATCTAAGGGAGAAATTGAGGATAACTTCAATTCACCAAAGTTATCCGTATGACATTGGGCGTATAAACGAAATCCTGGATCTGATGGTAGATGTGCTTTCGAGTACATCAAAAACAATCCGTATCTCGGGAGGAAATAAGCCAACAGATGTTGTTAAAGCACAGTTTTTAAAGATCGAATCAGAGCATATGGAATACATACTCGATTGTTTTAAAAATCAAGCATCGAACATACGGAATGTAAGACAGTATCTACTGGCAACAATTTATAATGCCCCGCAAACAATCAATCATTATTATTCAGCCAAAGTGAACTACGACATGGCAAATTGGAAGGAGACTGTATGAATAAGAAATCAACAATAATCGCTGTGGTAAATCAAAAAGGCGGCACAGCAAAAACTACAACTGTAGAAAATCTGGGGATTGGTCTTTCAAGACAGAATAAAAAGGTCCTATTGATAGATACAGATCCCCAGGCATCGCTTACGATCAGCCTGGGGTATCCGCAACCTGATGATCTGGAGTTTACACTCTCAGATCTGCTGAATGGAACAATAAATGAAAATCCAGTGGCCTTGGATGAAGTACTGATCCATCAGCAAGAGGGTATAGATTTAATCCCTTCAAATATTTCACTTGCAGGACTTGAAGTATCCCTTGTGAATACGATGAATAGAGAACGTATCCTTAAACAGTTTCTTGAACCTCTCAGAAAACGTTACGACTACATTCTGCTTGATTGCATGCCGAGCCTTGGGATGCTGACAGTAAATGCTTTGGCCGCAGCTGATGCAACGCTTGTTCCTGTACAGGCAAATTACCTATCTGCTAAAGGGTTAGAGCAATTGCTGTCTACGATCAATCAGGTTAAGAGACAGATTAATCCTAAGCTGTTCATTGAAGGGATTCTGATAACTATGGTAGACGTAAGAACCAATTATGCCAAGGATATCAGCAACTTAATTCGTGAAACGTACTGCAATAAAATCAGAGTATTCCAGACTGAGATTCCAAGGTCCGTAAGAGCAGCAGAAACAAGCGCAGAAGGAAAAAGCATTTTTGCATATGATCCGGCAGGAAAAGTCGCGGAAGCCTATAAGTCATTAACACAGGAGGTATTGGGGTATGACCAGAAGAGGAACTAATATCAGTTTAAAAAGCTATGACGATATATTCACAACAGAAGAGGGCAGACAGGAAACCGGTGAGCATGTGGTAAATATTCCTGTGAATATGATTCATGAGTTTAGGAATCACCCTTTTAAAGTCGTAGATGATGAGGATATGCGAAAGACAGTTGATAGCATTCGGGAGTACGGAGTATTGGTTCCGGTCATCATACGTCCGGAAGGTAATGGAGAATATGAGATGATATCCGGTCATAGAAGAAGATATGCATCGATTTTGGCCGGAAAGGAAGAAATACCGGCTATTGTAAGGGAAATGGATGATGATACGGCAACGATTCTTATGGTTGATTCAAATTTGCAAAGGGAACATATTCTACCTAGTGAAAGAGCTAAGGCATATAAGATGAAAATGGAAGCTCTTAAGCATCAGGGAAAGAGAAGCGACATTACTTCATGCCAAGATGGCACGAGGTTACGTTCAGACGAAGTTTTAGGAAAGCAGACGGGAGAAAGTGCAAGGACCGTACAGAGATTCATACGACTCAACAATCTTGTGCCTGAGCTTTTAAAGATGGTTGATGAGAAGAAGATAGCTTTTAACCCTGCGGTTGAGATTTCATACATGAAACCGGAAGAACAGAAGCAATTCTATGAAGCGATGGAACTTGCCCAAACGACGCCGTCACTATCACAGGCTCAGCGTCTTAAGAAAGCCAGCCAGAATGGAACTTGCACACCAGAGCTTATTGAGAGTGTCATGGAAGAAGAAAAGAAGAGTCCGCTAAGTCGTGTGGTCTTCGACAGTAAGATACTTCAGAAGTATTTTCCTCAGAAGACCACCCCGAGGGAAATGGAGATGCAGATTCTGATGTTGCTTGAACAGTGGCATGGAATGAAAGCATAGTATGATAAAGACATCATTAATCCAGGCTCATGATTTTCATGAACCTGGTTATTTTTTTCGATTTATCCAGGGGCCGACCGAAATCTATGAAATGGTGTTTTAGTTAAGAAAATAAAAGTCATTAGTAGAAAAGAATAATGTTTGTGTATGCAAAATGTTGCTACAGGCAAATAGATGGTCAAAAATATTTAATTTATAAATATTTTAGTAAAATATATTTGACCAAAACACAAAATAGTAATATGATTTAGTCATGAAATTAATTTCAAAGTGATCGAAACAAATAACAGGTGTACTTTTAATTAGCAAAGGAGAAAAAATGAGCGCACGTACAATCGAAAAAGTAATTGATATGATGAACCGCAAATATGCCCCAGAGACTAACAGACCCTATGAAAAGATGACTTATGAAAAATTGGCTGGTTTGATGGGTGTATCGAAACAAACTCTTTTAAACTGGAACGAAGAACCAGGCAAAATCCCCTCGGAAAAAATGGATAAATTGATAGAGCTATCAGGATTATCGTACGAAAATTTAAGGAGGGATGATAATGCTAGAATTCCAGGACCTATAGTACAGGAGTTTTACGAATCCAAAGTTTCATCGATAAATCGTAAAATCGAAATAGGCAAAAGAGATTTGGTTAAAATAGAAAAATTTCCTGCCCCGACCAGAGGAACTGTTCCGTTTAATAATATTAAAAATAAAGCGACTACAGTTTTGAAGAATGCTATTTCAACAACAGCTGCACTGGTAAGAAAACCACGCATATGTGCTTTAGGGCAGTCCGACTCTGGAAAATCAACTACCGTTAATTATATGCTTAATGAAACAATTGTCCCTGCCTCATATACACCAATGACAAGTGTAATATGCGGATTGCATTATATTGGTGATAGACCCGAATTTTTAACAGGTGTAGATAATGCAGTGGTGTATGGTAGAAGAATAATAAATGGTGAAGTACAAGGTGATTCCGTTGCCTATGACGATTATCATGTTTATGATAAGGACAAAATATTATGTATAGGAGATCATAAATCAGTATTAAATGCATATGCAACTCGAGAAGGAGCTTATTATAAAAGCGATGACATATGTATAGATTCTATACATATTTTTTTAGATAATCCTTTACTTAAAGAAGCAGATTATTATGATGTTCCAGGTTTTGGCAGTGGCGAAGTTGCTGATGATGTTAGTCTATCACAGAAAATGTATCAGTCAGATATTGTTTTATATCTCAGTCAAGCTGATGCCTTTTTGAAAGGACCTGATCTTAAAATTTTGGCAGATATGTTGGGATACCACGGGAAGGAAAATTTAAGAACTGTATATGTCATGGCAACTCATTCAAATGCTATTGGAAATCCTATAGAACTTGAAAAAATCCTTGACAATGGTGCAAAACGTTTGGTTGAAACTCTTGGTGACGAACAGTTGGAAAATATCGGTATTTCCGTAAATGA
>JAILDF010000273.1 GCA_024689585.1 Oribacterium sp. | reverse complement strand
CTTAAGGTTAAAGAATCGTACTTCCTCATAGGGAACTTTTTTCCTGAAAAGTCTTTCTGCAATTAAGGTAAATGCTCTGGCAGTCTCACAGAGACAATCATCAAAATCCACATATATTTTCATAAATATCCTCTCATATATAGGCACATGTTATGCACCGTTTATTTCTGACATCCAGATGCTAATATAATTGATTCATCTGTAAACACCAGCTTTTTGCGGTTTCTAGCTGACATCCAGATGCAGATCTAATCAGCTGTCTAAACAATTATACTGGAATCATAGTTTAGATACAGTCGTTTGTATAGGTTTTATTTAAATTATACTGTTCTGATTTCAGTATTGTCCAAAAGGAAAAATATAAAAAAACAAGCTCATTTACGGTATGTATTTACCACAAATGAGCCTGAATATGACAGTTCAGTCGATGGTCCATGGGGACGGAGTCAGTGGTCCATTTATTCAAAAATGGACCACTGACTCCGTCCCCATGGACCACCGGCTGAACTTTTACGCCTGAATCAATCTTTCACCATATATCATTTACTGCAGCTTTTAATCTTCTTTGCGGAAACTGTTGTATCTTCCGGACAACCTTTGTTCCACCGCACAGACGCTGCCTTATCTTCTTTTCGTCCAGATACTGTCCGATGAATACACACTGACACTTTGTGTCAGGTGAAGAAGTTATGGCATACATGCGGTCCGCCAGGTCGAATCTGAGCATTTCTCCATCGATCATCACTGTCCCCTTGGCTCTTGCCATATGACCGAATTCATTGTGAAGGCAGTCTTCAAGGAACATTATAAGCTCAGCGGGATTATGAAGCTCTGTCCGGCTAATGCTTACCTGTGTGAATTCGTCCTTTACAGCTTCTTCACCGGAAGAAGCTCCAGATGCTGAATCAGAACCTGAACCCGTTATGGCGGTGATTTCGGAAGCATTATCAGAAGCATTGCCTAAATCCATAAGAGACATCCACCATTCATCACTCATATTTGAATAATGTGAATCCATGATATCGGCGTGTGGATTTATATCCCTTATCATAGCAGATACCTGCTCAAGGACTTCCGTGGAAGTATGTTCACACTTGGAAAAAACAACTATCTCAGCATTTGCAACCTGATCCCTGTAAAGCTCAGGCCACTCTTTCATATTCTGTTGGAAATTTTCCGGAGAAAGAACTACTGCAGGTTTCAAAAGACTGATGCTGCCGTGGAGAAAAGGCTGTAAATTATTGATTATATTGCTGAGTCTTCCGACACCGGTGGGTTCAATGATGAGATACTCAGGGTCAAGGGATGAAAAGATGGTAAATACGGAATTAGCAAAGCTGTCCTTCATGGTACAGCAGACACATCCCTCCATAAACTCCATGACCTGAATGTCATCCTCCCTGGCGGCATCGTTCCGGAGCTCCAGGGAATCCAGATTGTTATCGCCATATTCATTTTCCATGATCACAGGGTGAGTCCCGGTTCTCTTTATAAGTTCCTTTATAAATGTGGTTTTTCCGGCTCCGAGAAACCCTGATACCAATAAAATCTTCATCAACAAACTCCTGTAAAACAAAAACAGCTGCATGAACTATATCTTGCTTATAATCCACTGACGCATCCTTATACAATATATCAATTTGAATAAATATTAAATAAGGGCGGTCCTGAGACCGCCCGGGATATCATAATAAATCTAAGAGGAATAGAAATTAAAATGATTACGGCTGGTTATCAAGGATAACAACAGGCTTGATGAGCTCTGCTGGCTTATCCTTCATAAGCTGAAGTGCCTCAGGAATGTGCTCCCAACCGTGGAATACATGTGTTGAAAGTTTGCTTACATCAAGCTTTCCTGAAGAAACAAGTGCTCCGAGCTTCTCCATACGAAGTCTTCCGCCCGGCATAAGTCCGCCTGCGATCTGCTTGTGACCCATACCAACACCCCATTCAACACGAGGAATTGTAACGAAATCACCGCTTCCGAGGTAGTTTACGTTACCGATCTTTCCGCCTGCCTTAAGAGCCTTAACTGCTGACTCGAAAGTCTTAACTCCGCCGCCTGCAATGATAACTCTGTCAACGCCCTTTCCGTCTGTCTTTGCGAGAACCTGCTCCTCGATGGTTCCGTCCTTGTAGCTGATGAACTCGTCTGCACCGTAGAACTTAGCTGCTTCTACGCACTTAGGACGTGTTCCTACTGCGATGATACGTGAAGCACCGCGGAGACGTGCACCGGCAACACTCATAAGTCCTACAGGGCCAATGCCTATAACGAGAACTGTATCACCAAACTGTACGTCAGCAAGCTCTACACCATGGAAACCTGTAGGAACCATGTCTGAAAGCATGCAGGCATCCTCGAGAGTCATACCCTCTGGCATGTGAGCAAGGTTACCGTCGGCGTCATTAACATGGAAAAACTCTGAATCAAGACCATCCTTGAAGTTTGAGAACTTCCAGCCTGCAAGCATTCCGTTTGAATGCATTGAATAGCCAGCCTGTGCCTCAAGTGAATTCCAGTCAGGTGTGATGGCGGGAACCAGAACCTTGTCACCCGGCTTAAAGTCCTTAACCATGCTTCCTACTTCAACAACTTCGGCGCATCCCTCATGACCAAGGATCATATTGTGACGGTCACCTACTGCACCCTCCCAAACAGTGTGTACATCAGATGTACAGATGGCGATAGCCAGAGGACGGCAGATAGCATCCATAGGTCCGCAAGCCGGACGCTCCTTCTCGATCCAGCCTACCTCGCCAATCTTAAGCATTGCAAAACCCTTCATA
>JAILDF010000232.1 GCA_024689585.1 Oribacterium sp. | reverse complement strand
TTTTGGTCACAGCGGAGAACGAATCCTTAACGAGCTTTGCCACAACGGCTTTTCACATGTTGAACAGAGTGTACGTGTTGTAGAGGTACTTGAAAAAGGAGGAAAGGGCCTGAACCTTACAAAAGAAGTCCGTGACGGTATACTTAATCACCGTACCTCCGGTCATCCACATACACTTGAAGGACAGGCAGTTCGTTTCGCAGATAAGATTGCCTATATCAATCATGACACCGATGATTCCATCCGGGCCGGACTCATGAAAGAAGAAGAGATCCCGCGGGAGATAACAGATGTTCTCGGACACTCGGTAAAGGAACGACTTAACACGCTTATCCACGATGTGATATACAGTTCCAAAGATAAAACTGAACTCAGTATGTCACCAACCACCGAAAAGGCTATGCAGGCACTTCGTATGTGGATGTTTAACCATGTATATATGGGTGGTGAGGCAAAGAAAGAGGAAGTCAAGGTTCATCGCATGATCAGACTTCTTTTTAAATATTACATGGATAATCCCGAGTCCATGACAAAAGAGTACATGGTTATGCTTGAGAATGCCCTTTCTGGCATCAGTAAAGATGACCCTGATAAAGAAAACAAAATCCTGCTGGCACATGAACGAAGTGTATGTGATTACATTGCCGGCATGACGGATGATTACTGTATATACAAATTTAAAGAATATTTTGTCCCCATAGGATGGCAGAAATTCTAACAGGAGCCGGATAGACCGACATATATTTGTCAGCCAAAAATAACAAAAAAACATGCTTTGAAGAGTCGGTCAGAGGTGCATCTGTGTGTCAGATATCAAGGCTCCAAAAGCATCGTTAACAGATGAGGAGATTTACCTTGCGTTATTCTGATGAAATACTTCAGGAACTCCGGTCACGGGCAGATATAGTTGACGTGGTCGGAAAGTACGTGAATTTAAAGAAAAAGGGAGCCAGTTACTTTGGGCTATGCCCATTCCACGGCGAAAAAACTCCATCATTTTCCGTTAACCCCAGGATGCAGATATTTCACTGCTTCGGCTGTGGTAAGGGCGGAGATGTGATCCGATTCACCATGGAATACGAGAACCTGACTTTTCCCGAGGCTATCAGAAAAGTAGCGGATGATGTAGGCTATAAGCTTCCCGAGATAAATCAGTCGGAGGAAGAAAAAAAGGAAAATGACCTCAGGGTTCAGCTTCTTGACATTAACAAAAAAGCTGCGGTTTATTTTTATAATGCCCTGAGAGAAAAAAAAGGCCAGATTGGCATGAACTATTTCAAGAAGCGTGAGCTCAGTGATGAGACATTACGACTCTGGGGTCTCGGATATGCGGATCAGACCAGAGACGGACTCTATCAGTACCTTAAGGCCGCAGGATATTCCGAAGATTTACTCCATCAGTCCGGACTTATCAATTACTCGGAAAAAGGAATCTATGACAAGTTCTTTAACCGTGTCATGTTCCCTATCATGGATGCCAATAACAGGGTTATAGGTTTCGGAGGACGTGTTCTCGGAGACGGAGAACCGAAATACCTGAACAGCCCCGAGACAAAGCTCTTTGAAAAATCAAGAAACCTTTTCGGTCTGTGTTACGCGAAGAAATCCAGAAAGAAGTATTTCATTCTTTGCGAAGGCTATATGGACGTTATCCAGATGCATCAGGCAGGCTTTACCAATGCCGTTGCCTCTCTGGGAACCGCACTTACCGACCAGCAGTGCCGCCTTATAAAGCGATATGTGGATGATGTTATATTAACCTATGACTCAGACGGCGCCGGTATCAATGCAGCCAAAAGAGCCATGCCAATGCTTCGGGCCGTAGGCATTAACACAAGAGTCATAAACCTGAAGCCATACAAGGATCCTGATGAGTTTATTAAGGCAATGGGTGTTGAGGCATTCCAGGATCGCATCGACAATGCGAAAAACAGCTTCCTGTGGCTCATAGATGTAATGAAGCAGGATTACGATCTTTCCGATCCTGCCGGAATGACACAGTACACAAATGAAGTAGCCTCAAAGCTCAGTGACATAAAAGAACCTATCGAAAGAGAAAACTATGTGAAGGCAGTTGCAAGAGAGCAGCTTATCGACCTTGACAGTCTGAGAAAGCTTGTGAATAACATGAGCGATCTCAGGGAACGTCAGTCATCACCTCTTAATGAGCGGATGTATACCCAGACAAACTTCACTCCAAAGGAGGACAAGGTTCGCAGAAAGGAAACGGCTCTGCAGAAATCCGAGAAGCAGCTTATAACCTGGCTTCAGGAAAAACCGGAGCTTATCCCGAAGGTACATGAGTTTATACTTCCCGAGGATATGAGTGATGAGATCATGGGAACAGTTCTCACCATGGTTTATAGCGAAACTCCAGTCAATGAGATTCTTGACCGCTTCCGGGATTCCGATGAGGACTACGAGAGAGTGGCAGGCATGTTTAACGGAAATCTTCTTTCGGAGGATACCGACGAAAATGAATTTAAGCGGGGACTTGAAGACATTATCAGAAACATTAAGCTTACCTCACTTAATACAAAAATAGAAAATGAGACAGATCCGCACAGACTTACAGAGCTTTTCAAACAGCAGTCGGATCTTCAGAACCTTAAATTATAATGACCAATTTACCAGACAGACTTAAAAAAATCGTGGAACTGGTTCCGGATTCGGAAACCGTGGCGGATATAGGCTGTGATCATGCTTATGTTTCCATCGAGCTGGTTTTGCAGGCGAAGGCCAAAAGGGCTCTCGCCTGTGACATCAATGAAGGACCGCTCAGTTCCGCCAAAAGCAACATTATAAATGCCGGTCTTGCGGACAAAATAGAAACACGACTCAGTGACGGATTAAAAGAAGTTTTGCCTCACGAAGCAGACACTGTAGTCATTGCCGGCATGGGCGGACTTCTGATGGAAAAGATACTTCAGGACCGCCTTCGGGATTTTGATACTTTTATTCTTTCACCGCAGTCGGATATAGAACATTTCCGGCACTTTCTCATAGATAACCGCATGATCATCAAAGACGAGGCGATGCTCATGGAGGATGGGAAATATTATACAGTGATGACTGTTATTTCACCTGATAGTTCCAGGGAAGAAGAACCATCAGCCGAAGACTTCTACAAAAACGAAGAAGACTTCATCTACGGAGGAATTTTGCTGCAGAAGAAGGATGAAACACTTCATAAGTTTCTTCTGAAAGAAAAGAAACGCTATGAAAGCATCCTTCAGAAAACGCAGAATGAATCAATAAAAGAAGCACATAAACACTGTTTAAAAGCATTGGAGGGGTACTTATGTTAACAGTAGGGGATATTGCAGACAGACTTGACCTTTTGGCACCGCCGGCATCAGCCTGCGAATGGGATAATCCCGGACTTCTTGTGGGCAGAAGAGACAAAGAGGTTTTCAGAGTATGTGTTGCACTGGACGCAACCATGGATGTAATCAGTGAAGCCATTGAATCCGGCTGCGACATGATCGTAACTCACCACCCAATCATTTTCAAAGGAATCAAATGCATAAATGACAGCTCGGCTCTTGGAATCAAGCTCATGGATCTGATTCATAACGATGTAGCTGTTTATTCTATGCATACAAACTATGACAGCTGTCCCGGAGGCATGGGAGACATAGTATGCGAGACACTCGGCTTCGAGAAATCCAGGATCATGGACCCCACAGGATATGTTCCCGTGGGTAACGAAAACGGAACCCCGAAAGGTCTCAGCATTTCCGCCCCGGAGCTCGTAACTGATAATTCCGGAAATACTGTCGAAATAAAAGAATATGGTATCGGATTTGTTGCAAAGCTTCCCAATGTCATGACCTGTGATGAACTGGCTCAGCTTGTGAAGAAAAAATTTGACCTTCCGTTTGTAAGCTTTTATGACGCAGGGGCACCAATTAAAACTATCGCCTGCTGTCCGGGTTCCGGCAGAAGCGAGCTTAAAGAAGTATTGTCTCTTCATGTTGATGCATTTATAAGCGGTGATATGGGACATCATGAAGGAATCGATCTTAACGAAGAAGGTGTAAGTCTCATCGATGCCGGACACTATGGTCTGGAGCACATCTTTGTTGAGCATATCGGAAATTTCCTCAGAGACAGTTTTCCTGAGGCTGACATCGTCAAGGACTACTATCGTTTTCCGGCCAAGGCCCTGTGATTTTTCATAGTCTCCGCTTATTGATCCGGATTTCATGAGAGCAATATACTTCACATCTTAAAAACTACTATAGAAATAACTGTCCCAGGATTTCCCGCAGCTTTCCGGGGAATCCTGTTTTTGAAGAAACAAGATCAACAGCTATTCACGAACGGAGTTTATTATGATCATTACATTAAACGGAGATACCTATGAGTTCCCGGAAGGCTCAACCTTTCTTGATATGGCAAAAGAATTCCAGTCACTGTACGAGGATGATATCTTACTTGCCAGATTTAATAGCGTATTGTATGAGCTTTTTAACCCCTGTAAGGAAGACGGGAATATACAATTCATAACCGGAAGGTCAAAAATAGGCCAGATGACCTATGAGCGTTCAGCCATCTTCATGATGCTGAAGGCTTTCTATAAGCTGTGTTCCGACGTAAAAGGTTTCGAAGTTATAGTAGATTATACTTTGGGACGCGGGTACTACTGTCACCTGAACGGAAGTGTAGAAATCACACCCGAGCTTTTGAAAAAGGTCAAGGAACAGATGGACGTTTATCATGAGATGAACATCCCCATCACAAAAAGCTCCATAAGAACCAACGAAGCCAGAGATTTTTTCCGTAAGGTCGGAATGCACAGTAAGGAAAAGCTTTTCCGTTTCCGCATGACTGCCAATGTCAATGTTTATGACATGGACGGCTTCAGAGATTACTTCTATGGCTACATGGTTCCAAGTACAGGCTATATAAAATCCTACGATCTTATACAGTACGGAGAAGGGTTTGTATTGCTCCTTCCATCCCGTCAGGAGCCCGATAAGATAACGGATTTTGTCCCCTTTGATAAGCTCTATAACGTTCAGCAGACCTCCTCAAAGTGGGCAAAAAAGATCGGCTGCTCCTGTATAGGTTCATTGAATGAAATGGTGGTGGACGGTCACTCCGATGACCTCATCCTCATGCAGGAGGCACTGTTCGAGAAAACCATTGGCAACATCGCCATGGACATAGAAGAGAAGAAGAAAAAAGTGGTTATGATCGCGGGCCCCTCAAGCTCCGGAAAAACCACTTTTTCAAGAAGACTCAGCATTCAGCTGAGGGCCCTTGGACTTAATCCTCATCCAATTTCCGTTGATAACTATTTCCGGGATCGCGAACTTGCTCCCCTGGATGAAAACGGCAAAAAGGATTTCGAATCCATAAAGTGTGTTGATGTGGAGCTTTTCAATAACGACATGCTGAAGCTTCTTGAGGGTGAGACCATACAGCTTCCGAGATATAATTTCTTCACTGGTAAAAGAGAGTATAAGGGCGACTTCTGCAGAATGAAGGCAAATGACGTTCTGGTCATCGAAGGTATCCACTGCCTCAATGACGAAATGTCTTATGCATTAAGCGCTGATACGAAATACCGCATTTATATCTCAGCCCTGACCCAGATCAATGTTGACAGCCACAACCGCATCCCGACAACTGACGGCCGTCTCCTGAGACGTATTGTACGTGACAACCGTACCAGAGGCTATAAAGCAAAGGATACCATAGCAATGTGGGAAAACGTGAGAAGAGGCGAGAACATGAACATCTTCCCCTACCAGGAAAGCGCCGATGTCATGGTAAATTCCAGCATGATCTACGAGCTCCCGGTACTGAAGATCTTCGCCGCCCCCTTACTTTTCCAGATAAAACCCACAGACCCCGAATACCAGGAAGCCAAGCGCCTCCTGAAATTCCTGGACTACATCCTCCCCATCAGCCCCGAGCTGATCCCTCAGAATTCAATTATTCGCGAGTTCATAGGTGGCAGCTGCCTTGATGTTGGGTAAACATTTTTTCCTTGCAATGTAAACCATTTAATAGTACACTCTAGTCTCGAGTATCGGATGTGGTCGCTGCCAGTATAAGGGAAACCGGCTGGGAGAGGAAAGTCCGGGCTTCACAGAGCAGGATGCCTGCTAACGGCAGGTTGCGGTGACGCACAGGAAAGTGTAACAGAGAACAGACCGCCGGCT
>JAILDF010000218.1 GCA_024689585.1 Oribacterium sp. | reverse complement strand
CTCTTTGAGCATTGCGATTCCTTCCGTATCCTCAGTAGAGACAGAATGGTCATACTTAATGTACTCAACAGGATCTGTATAAATCGGACCGGCTTCCTTTGCTTCAAGCTTTACCTCGCAGCCAAGGTCAAGGAGCCTGTCAATGCACTTCACCACGAATTCCTGCTCTTCATTCGCATGCTCTGCGTATTTTGCAGCCAGCTTGGAAAAACCCTGACTTGCAAAAATCCTGGATTGAATAAGATGTCCCGCCGACTGCTGAGAAAGATTGGTAACAAGAAGCTGAAGAAAAGATGTGATTTTTTCATTTGCCATGATAAATACCTCCGCATTTTCATTATTGATAGCGTTCTAATTGTGCACAACCACTATTATTATTTTACTTAAAATCAAAAACAATTCAGGCCAGAGTATTTTATATTTCTGTCATAATGACAGAAATTTGCAAAATTATTCCATTTTAATCAGTGTATATTCTTTTATCACTGATGGAAGCGATTCACGGTAAATATCAGCCATTTCTTCTGCATTTACATCAAGCTGTCCAAGAATCCATTCACAATTTAGCCTGACTGTCCCAAGGCACCAAACGCGAATAGCCTGATCGCATATACGATCCACGTTTTGAACACCCATTGCTTTTATAATATATTCTCTAAAATGGCGGTAATTAAAATCCGCCATATACTTTTCAAATGACTCCAGTCCGCTGGTATGTTTTAACAGGTTTCCAAGATATTCTTTATCCTTCTGATAATACTTTGCGCCATCCAAAAGAACATCCTTCCAGGAGTAACCATCCACTCCAACCTTAGAAAGCATTTCTTCAGTCCTGTACATATAATCCCATGCGATAAGATCGTATTTATCCTTAAACTGCCGATAAAATGTCGAAGGAGAATAATCACAGTTATCCGTGATATCTGTGATAGTGATCTTGTCTACCGGCTTTTTATCTGCAATCTCACGGAAAGACTCCGCAAGGATCTCTTTTGCTTTTTTTCGCTTCATATATGATTCCTCACAAATCCGGATTTATCGATCGCATATGCAAATAATCATACTACAATCCTTGGTACAATCACAAACTGATATTGACTTATATCTTTAATAAATATATAGTCAGAAAAAGGAAGCAACCAGTCTGATTGCTCCCTTATAAATCTAAATTATCATAGAATACCCATATTTACAGAAAAATTTCAAACTCTCTCCTGTTTCCCATATTGCAATGCTCATTACTTATGTAGTGTTTTTATTCATTTTTTGGATTTTTCTTCAAAAAATTTTTTTGTTAAATTGATCCGTTTATCAAAAACTTTATTACCAATAGAAAGATTATACAGCATTGGTAATAAGGCAAATATGTATGATTTCATGTCTATTCGGAAGCCGATAAAACTCTCTGCTTATGGCTTAACCCTCTTTTTTGCATATTTTCCTCCCAAAATACTAATATACTAATAACCTTTCCCATAATTGCATTAAACAGGAAGAGGTAAAAAAATAATGAAGCAGAGGATATACCCATGAAAAAAGAACATTTTTCGGTCTATAACCATTCTCTTATCTACGGCAACAACCGGATAGCTGTCAGAAAATTCATTGTCCTTAACCATACGGATGGCACAAAGACATTCACGGATTTTCACAGATTTACAGGGAATCCAAACCGTAAGATAAAAAGCTTTAACAGTGACGGTGATAAAAGATGCACCTATATCTGCAAGTTCCTTAACTATGCATTCTTTAGTGTCGGCATCTCATCCCTTTCCGAACTCACTTTAGATACCGGTCAGAAGTTCATCAATGCTTATGCTATGCATGAACTGCCCGAGGATGATGAATACACTAAAAGAAGTGAATCAACCATTGATTTCTGTGTCTCATATATCTTCGATTTCTATACCAATCTTGCGACTGATAAGCATTCAAAATGTCATTTCAAACTATCTGATCTTTACCGCCACATATCCGTAAGGAATAAATACGGCAAGGTGATATTGAAAAAGGTACCGTTCTTTAATGTGGAATACATCCCATCCTACAAGGTCCCCATATTCAGGGACATGCCCAATAAAGCCTTTCAGGTCCTGTTCGACCACATTGTCGACCGGCACAAGGATCTGCTCGGTCTTGTCCTAAATCAGGCTTTCGCAGGGCTAAGGCCCTCAGAAGCCTGCAATGTGAGGCGTCCTGACTCACCTTTAGGTGCAGGCATAATCTTCAGTGAAGTAAACGGGGAACTCCTCGGCATCTCCATTGACCTTAAGGAAGAATTGAACCTGAGGAGCGATCTAAAAAATGTTGGGGGAATAAAGAGGGAACGCACCGCCAGAGTACCAGATATATTTCTTTCTGCATATAAACATGCCTATGACATTTACACAGAATATATGAAAGACAGGAAATACGAAAAGGACTATGGAGCATTCTCTGTCAACCTTCAGGGAAAGGCCATCACATATACGAGTTACTATCAGAAGTTCAGGGACATCATTAATGACGAAATGATCCCCATATTTTTACAGAGCCATGATCCGGAACTGGTCCTTTACGGGCAGACCCTCATGACACATTCCCTATCCCCTCATGTATTCCGGCACTGGTACACTGTCCAGCTGGTACTGTCGGGTATTGAGAACCCGGGCGTTCTCATGCATCTAAGAGGCGACAGATCTCCGGAAAGTTCCATCGTATACATAAAAAACAAGGGGGACCTTGAGAAACAGTTCTCAAGGATCAGTAATGAATCATTTGAATATCTTAAATGGGCTTCGGAAAGGGAACATGATGAATGACATAAATGAACTTATACAGGAACTTGACCTGTCAGATAATGTTGAAAACGTATCTGCATTCCTTATCGACAATGACTGGTTCAATGAGGATATCCGTGTAACGGATGGCCATATTTTGCTGACAGATTCTCAGAATGAGATTTTCAGGGAGGCCCTTACGGGTTTCAGGGATAACGGGTCTGATGATCTTAAAAAGCTATTCAGGGTGAGATTTCCCCACACTGAAAAATACTTTGAGGATTTCATTAACGAAATAGAAATGGATGATGATACCGTATATCACCTTACTGACTTCATGCTGTATGTATTAAAAAAAGAGCTTGCCCTATACAGTAATGATGAAATTAACGG
The DNA here is from genome assembly GCA_024689585.1 of Oribacterium sp. Classification (GTDB taxonomy): domain Bacteria; phylum Bacillota; class Clostridia; order Lachnospirales; family Lachnospiraceae; genus Oribacterium. Next base: position 7,232 of record JAILDF010000218.1, on the reverse strand, counting down.
GCTTATGCACAGAGTGACGTTTGACCTCATAAAATCCCACGGCGATGCATTCACCTTTTTTACCTCATGGCTAAGGGCCAATCATAAGACTGCTTATACGAAAGACCATATACTGAACAAACGATACACCATGGATATACAGTCCCAGGCCTATGAGTTTGATGAATACATAGAGCTCGTGTATTACCTCTTTAATGATGACTATATACAGGATAATGAGATGTTCCGGCAGGCAGCTGACTCAAAGAACTATACGGATACCTGGCTGTATCTGGCACTTCATTTCATAAGACCATTAAGGCTCACTGATCTTGAACGGATACATCATCCCCTGCTCCCCTATGATGCCCGAGAAGTGATAGACAGGATACGCTGTGATAAGTTTTCTGATAATGATGCAAGGTACGTTCTTGTTTCTATAACAAAAAGGATGGACTGGCTGCCACTCACACCAAATAAGACGGCAAAGGCCGGGAATGTGGTACCCATAAGTTTTGACATCCCAACATCATGTGAAGTGATGATGGGCAAGCTCTTTGCACTCGCCCAGGCTCACAGGGATATCTCCGGTGAGAGCACATCCCCCATCATAAGAAAGATAAGCACATATGCGGAGATAAACAGGTACATGGGTGAAGATATCGGTTCACTGTTCCTGAAAAACGACTTCAGGGCAAGATCAGCCACAAAATCATTCCTGCAGGATATCTGCATGATCGCAGATGAGAGCACTGAGGAATCGGGTCTCCATGTCAAAGGCTACTTTCTCGCCGCATATGCCAGAAGCCATAAAGGTTCCTATGGTAATTTCGCATCCACTACATTTGAATACCTTAAGGACTCCCAGTTCAACACCCTTAAACCTGAGTTCGTGGCATTCGAGCTGCTTGAACGCGGCGTATTCTCCTGTCTCGCCACAATGCTGTTACAGATGGCTTTCGGGGACAGATATACGAGACTTGATCCCAGGGAGAAAACCCGCGTAATAACGACCATGGACTTAAGCCCTAAAGAAATAGAAAATCTCGTAACTGTCATAGATAAGGGAAGGAATATAGCAAAGCAGACCGTCAATAACCTTATAACCAGTGATATTGACGTGATAAAGGTCCTCCACAGGATAGGATCCGGGGAAGCCTTCTCAAAGCAGCATGAATGTCTATGTCTTTTATCAGCCCTTGAGAGAATCTGCCCTTTTGATAATAAACGGAACTGCGTGGGATGCAGTTATGAGATAAGCACAAGATCCACCTTCTTCCTGATGATCGAGGAATATAACCGTATGAAAGTATTGAGGGAAACAGTCAAAGATGAACTGGAGAAAAAGAAATATGAACAGCTCGTTAATACCCTGCTTCTGCCCAAGCTTTCAGAGATGCTGTCCGTGATAAAGGATCAGTACGGAGAAAAAACATACAGGGATTATGAATCCCTCATAAAGGAGAACATATAAATGAACCTTACACCTGCAGAAAATCTTTTTTCATCAACTATCAACCCATCTTCTCTTGATGATATATCAATATCTGAATCAAAAAGGCTCTTCATCCAATACAGGGATGCCGGCGTTATATCAGAAAGCTGTTCCTTTGAAGACGATAAGTGGCAGACTACGGACGAATACTCAAATGTGGGGCTTCGGTTCTCGGTTTCGCCATTCGTATATAAAAAATATGAGCATATCTTTAATATGCCCCTCAAATTGTTCAAGGATTATATAAAAGCCTACTGCCTGTCCATATTCGGAAAGAACGTACTGAACAGCATTAGTTATACACTTCTTGATATAAAGCATCTCCTGGCCACGGATCCCCAGGATGTGATCGGCGAGAGTGCCGGATTAAACATTTACTCACCTAACCGGCTGGGTGACTTCCTGTCCCTTTTCGTTAACGATGAGAATAGTGAGCTCCTCGGAAGCCTCATTTCTTCACTGGACTATTACGCGGACATGACAGATCCCGGTTTCGGTAAACTGGCAGCTCAGAGGGAACTTGCTGATTTCCCATCTTATTTTGAGTTCGATGATATCATAAAAAGGTTCTGGAATGAGGAACTCGATGAAAATGAAAGACTGTTCTATTATCCGCTCTATATATGGTGGAACATAACCGCAGTAATACCTTTGAGACCCCGTGAGTTCCTTCTTACCGAAAGGAACTGCCTGTCAAAGGACAATGATGGAAATTATCTCCTGAGACTAAGGCGCAATCAGTTAAAAGGTACAAGGGAAAAAGTCATATCCTACAAGATCAGGGATTCATACCTGATCCAGACAATCCCTGTGCCGGACCGTACGGGAGAACTGATAGAAGCATACCTTAAATATACGGATAAATATGAGGACACAGACATTGATACCCTTTTCGTCACAGACCCCCATTATTACAAATGGGGACAGTCCAAGCATTCCAACAGCCGTTTCCTCACATATGTGAACATGAACACCATATTACGATACTTCTTCAGGGAAGTAGTCCATGAAAGATATGGTTACACCGTTATATACAATGGTGAAAAAGCAGATCACGACAAAAAAGAGATACGTTTCATCCATCTTGGTGATACAAGACATATCGCATTCATAAACCTCATGCAGGAAGGTGCATCACCTGTGACAGCCATGCTGCTTGGAGGCCATGAGAACATATCCATGGCCAGCCACTACTATTCCAATGTCATTGAGTTCATAGAATGCAAGACCTACCGGGAATACAGAAAGAGCCTGAGCGGTGACGTACAATATAACATAACACCCCTGAACAAGCTTCCTGCCGTACGTGATTTCAGGAGACTTAATAATGGCGGAAGGTGCTATTCACGTGAATATCTGAATGGTTCCATCAAAGACTGTATGAACATTTCAGGACATAACGGAGAGATAGGCTATTGCCCGGAATGTCCATTCTATCGTGCTAATGGCCACACCTACTTTTCCGGGGATGATATTTACAAACGCCGGATCAAGGAAGACAGTAAGGCTCTTCTCATGGCCATAAGGTCTGTAATGGAAGGAAAGGGAAATCCTGAAAACATAGGTGAAGCGGTACTCAGGGCACGATCAAGCAGTCTTTCATATAAAGCATATCTTGACGAAAAATACACACATGGAGGGGATGAAAATGGCAAGACCAAAACTGATTGACGACAATAAAGCAATTGACCTTATAAAGAAGTATTTCAACGAAGAATGTAACGGTGAAATAAGAAAACTGAAAACCACGGATATCGTCATGTACATAAACCGGCACGGTTATCCTGCTTATAATGCAGTAGCCCTCAGGCGCTCTCCCGTGCTGATGAAATACATTGAAGACCTTAAGAACACCATAAATGATGACTCCTACGTGACTGCAGTTTCATATCAGACCATAGATGCTGCTTATTTACTGGATAAGCACAGGACAAGGGACTCCCTCATTAAGGTCATCACGGAAAGGGACTCCTACTATAAAACCATTGCAGATGCGGCAGCACAGTCATTTGAACGGTACAATGCCCTATCAAAGAAATACGATGATAAAAAGTCAAAAATACGTGAGCTTGAGACTGAGCTTTCCATAAAAGATGAAGAACTGATAAATGCAAAAGAAGCCATCCGACAGCTTAAAAAGGAACTGAAGGCTTATAAGGACCTTGTTGATACTTATGTATATCCCGAGATTGCAAACGAACTTCTTGTAAGGGAAGGCGCCATAAGAAAGACGAAGGAAATACTGGATCCCGATGCTGTTTCGAAAAATATCATAAGCTCTGAAACCAATATAAGAAAAGGAATGATAACCGAAAGCAATGTCATTAACAGCATGTTCATATAAAAAACGATCCATGACCTTGGAAATGCTGTCCCTATTAATCAAATTATATTAAGTAAAGGAGTTGATAAAATTTGGGAAAGAAAGTCTCTGATGTGCCTCATATGTTAAGAATATGGGATAGAGAACGTAATCACGATAAACCGGAAGAAGTATCTGCATATCTCAAGGAGGATCGTTACTGGAAATGTCCGGTCTGTGGCTACTCATGGTCTGCCCAGGTTGCCGGAAGATTCATGAATGCAAAATGTCCTTGTCATGAAACTAATTTAGTTATCGTTAAAGGCATAAACGATCCACTCACAAGAGTTAAAGGTCTAAAAGAAATACTTGATGAAGATAATGACTTTGAAGCTCTGTCTACTCAGGTGATCGATTCTTCTATGCCAGTAAATTATTACTGCAGGGAATGCGGGAGGAAATGGACTGCATATTTACGTAGTCAGGTAAAAAAAGACGGGAAAGGTGGGTATGTAGCTAAAGGCTGTAACCATATAAGAAAATCCGACGCCCCTTTCTGTACTGAAAATGAATCAATAATAAAATTCTGGGATCCTGCCAATACCATAGATCCAGCCAGTACCAGGACAAGTTCCACCAAAAAAGCACACTATATCTGTAAGAACTGCGGATATGACTGGACAACACATATACACCTTCAGGCAAAAGCAGAAGCAAAATGTAAGTGTTGTGAACTAAAAATGGTAACGAAGAAGGGACATACAGACCTTTTTTCCCTCGTCCCTGAAGCAAAAGAATATTATGATTTTGAGGAAAACAAGGGTATCGATATCTGCTCATTATCCATACGCGATAAGGATGTATCGATAAGTTGGAAATGTCCGGACTGCGGTCGCAAATGGAAAAGCACACTTAAATCCAGAATATCCGGTCAGGAAGGTTCCTATAAGTTTAATAAATGTAGAAAATGCTATTCTTCAAGGATCGTCCCTGTATCTTCAAAGCCAAATCTTGTTAAATTTTGGGATTTTGAAAAGAATGCCTCAATGGATATAAACCGCATCTCTGCCTATTCTAATGAATCGGCACATTGGAAATGCAAATGTGGCTATGAATGGACGAACCAAATCCAATGTATGGTTGGGAAAAAGTGGGCATGCCCTGTTTGCCATGGTGTTCGTAATAAAACCATAAAAGGCGTCAACGATGTGCTGACTGTATGCCCTGAAATTGCAACCATTTACGATTTTGAAAAGAATGCGAAGCTTGGTCTTGATATATATGCATTATCTCAGGGTTCACAAATAGATGCATTTTTTAAATGCAAAAACTGCGGAAACGAGTGGAAGTCTCTTGTTTCAAACAGAATCACAAAGAGAAATGGCAAATATGTATTAGTAGACTGTCCAGAGTGCAGTAATAAAAACTTCAGAACAATACCTTATTCGGAACAGTATCCTAAGCTTGCAGAAATGTATATGGAAGATGTAAATCCATGCCCTTTAGATAAGATCCGTGGAGTAAAGGCTAGGCAATATACCTATTACAACTGGAAGTGTACTTCATGTAATGAAACATTTACTGCTACCCTATCATCAATGATCTCGAGTTATGATTACCCTTCTAAAGGATGCCCATATTGTGGTCACAAAAGGTTAAGAAAAGGAGAAAGCTTTGGAGACATTCATCAGGAACTAATAAAAGAATACTCAAAGGACAATGAACTGGACATTTTCGAAGTTCTTCCCGGCTCATCCCTTAACGCCAAATGGGAATGTTCGGTATGCGGAACAAAATGGGACGCCGCCTTCTTTTTGAGACATCGTGGTATTGGAAAATGCCCTAAATGTTATCGTAAGGGACGTAATCTTAACATTGAATCTTTTGCTGCCGTATATCCTGAACTGGCACTACAATGGAGTCCAAAAAATACACGGAAAACAGAAGACTTCTTTTATGATAATACCCAATGGGCAAGATGGATATGTTCAAAATGCGGCGGCGATTACGGAGCTTATACTAACGAATTTGTAAATGGCACAGCAGAATGCCCCTATTGCAAGGGGTCCAGATTATTAGAAGGTCTTAATTCCCTGGTAGACGTCAATCCGGATCTTGCTAAAATGATATCTCCAAATGATGCACATGGAGCAAAAAAGATCAAGCGATCAAAAGTTCCTCACTTATGGCGTTGCCCTGATTGTGGTGGTGATTATACAGCTTCAACTCATGACATCGAAAATGGATATGACTGTCCTTATTGTAATGGCAGAATGCTACTCAAAGGATTTAATTCGCTAATGGATGTGAATCCTGAGATTGGCAAAATGATATCTCCGTTGAATTCAAAAGCTGCAGACGAAATAATCCATTCCGCGAACAATACTCACTTATGGCGATGCCCGGATTGTAGCGGGGATTACAAAGCCACCACTGTTGAAATGCTGAATAGCTACACATGCCCTTATTGCAATGACAGACTTCCTCTTAAAGGTTTTAATACTCTTCAGGACAAGAATCCGGAACTTGCAAGATTAGTATCACCTTTAAACCAAAAGAAAGCTTATGAAATTATACCCTCTACAGCTACTCACCATATTTGGCGTTGTCCGGATTGTGGCGGGGATTATAATGCCACAGTCATTAGCATGGAAAATGGTTATACCTGCCCTTATTGTAATGATAGGCTTCCACTTAAAGGTTTTAATACTCTTCAGGACAAGAACCCGGAACTTGCAAGATTATTATCACCTATTGATCCAAAGAAAGCTGATGAAATCATACATACTACAACTTCTCCTCATTTATGGCGTTGTCCGGATTGTGGTGGGGATTACAATGCTACTATTGTTGACATAAAGAATGGTTACTCCTGCCCTTATTGCAATGACAGAAAACTACTTAAAGGATTCAATTCGTTTGGTGAAAGACATTCGGAATTATTATCAGAATTATATGAGACTGGAAACATTGTCTTGGGAAGATCTCCTTTCGAAATGCTTAGCAGCTCAGCTGATAAGCTATGGTGGGTTTGCTGCAAAGACGAAAAACACAAATACCTTATGTCCCCTAAAAACAGATTAATGTTTAAAAAACGTCATAGAGAACCTTGCTTATATTGCAGAGGGCAAAGGCGTAAACTTAACCATTATATTGATTACTATACTCAGCGGAAGCCAAAGTAGTTATTCAAAAAACAGGTCTCTAACCGATTGGTTAGAGACCTTCTCCCATATTGCAATATTATTTGAGCAAGATGGGGTTTTGTTCATTTTTTGGATTTTTTCTCAAAAAAATTTTTTTGGTTTTTTTGGTTTTTCCCGTTTTTTTGTTAAAGATCGATCGTGAAATCCGGATTACCGAATCCATCTACAGTGAAGTAGATTTTCTTTTCTTCAATATTTACAAATGCCTCGATCTTTTCAGCACTGATATATGGATGCTTATTGAGATACT
>JAILDF010000205.1 GCA_024689585.1 Oribacterium sp. | reverse complement strand
AGCGCGAGACGGGGATCGAACCCGCGATCTTCGCCTTGGCAAGGCGACGTAGTACCACTCTACTACTCGCGCACTTCGTTGGTTCTTTCCGACCAACAAAGCAGATTATACTCGCGGTATAAGCGAGTGTCAACATCAAATTTTAATTATTGTCATCCTTTGACAACATCTCCATCTTCATTTCGTAGTACTTAGGAGTCATGTCAAGGAAATGGATGTGCGGATTCTCAAAACGCTGTTCCTCTTCCCAGATCTCATTGGAAAGCTGATGCTTTACATAAGCAGCTATTTCCTTTGCAGGAACTTCCGGCTCGGTTCTCTTTCCGTTTTCCATAACAAGTTTCTGCATTTTCTTTGCGGTACAGTTTTCGAATCTGCGAATCTTCCAAGGCTTTAACGGATCCACAAACCTGTAAGGCTTGGAAAGATCAACAACCTCATCCTTGTTGGCTATCATATCTGCGAAGGCACGACCTTCTTCGTTGTAAATACGATAAACCTCCTTGAGTCCCGGATTGGTTATCTTGTCAACACTTTCAGATACCTTGATACGTGGCTGCATTACCCCGTCTTCCTCAACGGCACAAAGCTTATAGACTGCACCGAAAACGGGCTCCGAACGGGATGTGATCAGACGTTCTCCGACACCAAAGGCATCTACCTGACCGCCCTGAGCGAGAATAGAAGTCATGGTATTTTCATCTAGACTGTTGGAAATAACGATCTTTGCCTCAGGGAATCCGGCCTCATTAAGCATCTTTCTTATTTCCTTTGAAAGATAAGCAAGGTCTCCGCTGTCGATACGTATACCAAAACTCTTTGATTTAATGTTTTGTTCCTTCATTTCCTTAAATACAGTGATGGCATTAGGAATACCGGAATCCAAAACATCATAGGTATCAACCAGGAGGATACAATTGTCAGGATAGATTTTTGCGAATTTTCTGAAGGCTGTTAATTCATCACCGAAATACATAACCCAGCTGTGAGCCATAGTGCCGCCAACAGGGATATCAAAATACTGTCCTGCGGAAACTGTTGCTGTGCTGTTTACACCACCGATAACAGCAGCTCTTGCACCGTAAATTGCTGCATCATTGTTATGTGCACGTCTTGCGCCGAAATCAGATACGGCTCTGCCGTTGGCAGCCTTAACTATACGGCGTGCTTTCGTTGCAATCAGACTCTGATGATTGATCTGTGTCAAAAGCTCGGTTTCAATAAGCTGAGCTTCAACGAGATCAGCCACAACAGTAATTATCGGCTCATTAGGGTAAATGATACTTCCCTCAGGAAAGGCATAAACATTACCATGGAAGTGAAAGTCCGATAACCAGTCCAGAAATCTGTCATCAAAAAGATTGAGGCTTCTCAGGTAAGCTATATCCTCGGCCTCAAAATGCATATCCTCAAGATATTGAAGAATCTGCTCCAAACCTGCAAAAACAGAAAAACCACCCTGATCGGGATTTCTTCTGTAAAAAACATCAAATGCTACTTTTGTATCATTTCTTTCTTCCAGAAAATAACCATTTGCCATGGTGAGTTCATATAAATCCATCATCATGGAAACATTACGCCTGTCATTTATACGATTCATATTAATCTCCATTCCGTTGCATTCATCCGGCATCATAAATAGTGATGAAATATCACACATCCGGAAAACATTGTCTTTGATTTGATACAACATTAACGCCTATTTTAATCATTTGTGTCCCTAAGGGCAACAAAAATCGTTATAAAGGCAGTAATGACAGATATAAAATATATATCTACTTAATATATGGGTTTTGAGATGTATCTTTCTTTAGTTTTAAAGACTGCAATGTTATAATCAAAGATAATATCTGAAAGTGAGGTTCTGAACCATGGTTATATCAAAGAATATGGAACGTCTGGTAGCTGGAAGCTCTACCATTAGAAAGCTTTTTGAAGAAGGTCTGCAGATGGCGGCAGAAGTAGGCGCGGATAATGTTTACGACTTCAGTCTCGGAAATCCCGCATCTCCTGTGCCTCATGAAGTTCGTGATGCCATCGAAGATATACTGGATAACACCGATGGAAACATTGTCCATGGATACATGAAGAATGCAGGATTCAATGATGTTCGAAAAGCTGTTGCCGACAGCCTTAACAGGAAAAACGGAACTGACTATGACGCAGAGGATATAATCATGACCTGCGGAGCTGCAGGCGGTATGAACTGTGTATTCAGAAGCCTCCTGGGACCTGATGACGAGGTGATAACATTTGCACCTTTCTTTGGTGAATACAGAAGTTATGTATGTAATTTCGGAGGCAATCTTGTTGTGGTTCCTGCGGATACAGAGACATTCCAGCTGAACCTCCCGGCACTCAGACCACTTATTAATGAAAAAACCAAGTGCATCATTATAAATAATCCGAACAATCCGTCAGGTGTTGTATATACCGAAGAAACTCTCAGAAAGCTTAATGATATAATCGTTGAAGCAGAGAAGGAGATAGGACATCCGATATATGTTGTCGCTGATGAACCATATCGTGAGCTGGTTTACGGCGGACAGACTGTTCCGTATATTCCTAATATCATTAAGAATAGTATTTTCCTCTATTCCTTCAGTAAGACTCTTTCTCTTCCCGGTGAGAGAATAGGATACATGGCGGTTTCAAAGAATATTGACTATTATGACGAGGTGATCTCGGCGCTTGTCGTAGCCAATCGTTGTCTCGGCTATATCAATGCACCATCTCTTTTCCAGCTGGTAGTTGCGAGATGTCTGGATATCCCGGCAAATCTTGAATTCTATGATAAGAACCGAACTCTTCTATATGAAGAGCTGACAAATATGGGCTTTGAAGTTGTAAGACCTGACGGAGCATTCTATATGCTTATCAAGTCGCCTACACCTGAAGAAGATGATTTTGTCGCAATGGGCAAGAAATATCACATCATTCTGGTTCCGGCAAAGTCATTCGGCTGCCCCGGATATGTCAGACTCGCTTATTGCGTTTCCAACGATATGATAAAGCGATCTTTACCGGCATTTAAAAAGCTGGCGGCGGAATACTACAACAAATGAATAAATGCAGCGATTGTATCAAGTATGTAAAATAAAACTTTCTATACATTTGCTATTGTGATTAAAAGAATTAAAACAATTAATTAGTTATTCGACGGTGATAAAGGCAGGCCGGAGGCAGTGGTGAGTTAAAATTGAAACCCCACTGACTCCGGTTGATTTTATGTATAATATTGAAGGATTAAGAATGTACAGATATAGAAACAAAAATTTTTTCAAAAAGTGTTTGACATCTGTTTTGGGAGTTGATATATTATGTGAGCACTCAAGAGACACGGAACATCAGTTCTGAAGAATGAGCGCAACAGAACCTTGAAAATCAAAGATCGATTAATACACAGACCCTGAAGATTCTATAAAGAAGATTCAGAAGCGGAGG
>JAILDF010000141.1 GCA_024689585.1 Oribacterium sp. | reverse complement strand
AACCATCTATTCATGGTTAACAGCTCATCCAACTGAAACTGTGACCTGTGAAGCTCTTTCCGGTCAGCTGACTCTATCCAAGGTCACCATACGCCGTTACATGAATTACCTCATCGAAACCGGCAAAGTCAAAAGCACCGTGGACTATGAAACCGGAGGAAGGCCCTCTATCATATATCAGTTGAAATGATTCATGATTATCCCGAGGGCACCATTTTAAAAACGGGATGCTACAGCAGAAAATCAAAAAAGACCCCGGTGGATAACTTTTCAATAGCAAAAAAATGGCAGGTGGAAATCCACCTGCCTGAATTTATTAAACCACCATAGTGATCAAACCATCTTCTCCGGCCTAACCGTTTCGTCATATTGCTCTCCGGTTAAGAAACCGAGAGAAAGAACAGCTTCTCTTAGTGTTGTGTTTTCTTCAAATGCCTTATGTGCGCATTTTGCTGCATTCTCATAGCCGATCACAGGGCTTAAACAGGTTACCAGCATAAGGGAATTTCTGAGGTTCTCCTCCATCTTATCCTTCTTTGCCTTTATGCCCGATGCACAGTTCTTGTCAAAAGAAACTATACCATCTGCAAGGAGCCTGATGGACTGCATCATGTTATAGGCGAGCACCGGCATGAAGACATTAAGCTCGAAGTTACCCTGGGATGCACCGATACCTATGGTTGCATCATTACCCATAACCTGGATAGCAACCATGGTCATGGCCTCACACTGGGTAGGATTAACCTTGCCCGGCATGATGGAACTTCCCGGCTCGTTCTCGGGAATACTTATCTCACCGAGACCACAGCGAGGGCCGTTGGCAAGCCATCTTACATCATTGGCAATCTTCATAAGGTTCGCGGCAAGTCCCTTTAAAGCACCGCTTACGTAAACATATCCGTCCTTCGAAGTAAGGGCATGGAACTTATTCTCACTAGGCTTGAATTCCTGTCCGGTGATGGATGAAATCTCTTCGCAGCAGATCCTGTCAAAACCTTCGGGACAGTTAAGACCTGTTCCGACAGCGGTTCCGCCTATGGCAAGCTTTCTGAGATGAGCAGAGGCCTCAATGATCTGAGCTTTTGATTCCTCCAGCATTCCTCTCCAGCCTGAGATTTCCTGGCTGAACCTGAGAGGTACCGCATCCTGAAGATGTGTGCGTCCGATCTTAATGATGTCTTCATTTTCCTTTTCAAGACGCTTGAAGGTTTCTATAAGGGTGTCCACAGCCGGAATCAGATTCTCGTGTATGGCGATAACTGCAGCCATGTTCATGGCGGTGGGGAAAGTGTCATTGGAAGACTGAGACATATTTACATGATCATTTGGATGAATGCTTACCTCCGGATGATCATGCACCGCAACATGGGCTATGACTTCATTCATGTTCATGTTGGACTGGGTTCCTGAACCTGTCTGCCATACCTTAAGAGGAAACTCCTCCGGATATTTGTTATCCATGATTTCTTCGCAGGCTCCGATTATGGCATCCGCTTTATCCTTTGCAAGCTTTCCAAGCTTCAGATTCGCACCTGCTGCCGCAGACTTAAGCACTGCAAATGCAAATATAACTTCTCTCGGTATAGTTTCTGTTCCTATACGGAAGTTCTCAAGAGAACGCTCAGTCTGTGCTCCCCAGAAATGATCCGCCGGAACCTTTACTTCTCCCATTGTGTCATGCTCGATCCTGTATTCCATGTTTTCTCCTCATCTTCTCGTTTTTTCTTATATCATAAAAATTGCCTACAGTGTTTATCATACACGATTCCAACGATAAAATCATATCTCTTTAATGCATTTCAGATATACAAACCATTCCCCACACATGCCATCGTGGACGGTTCTTGCCAGTGAGAACCGTCCACGATGGATATGACGTGAGTGTCAAAGTCAACATCGAATCGTTCTTCAGATTCTTGCAACTCCTGACTTTCTTGCAGCTTCTGCTGTAGCCTTGGCAACGGCATCCTTTACACGTGGGTCAAATGCCTTCGGAAGGATGTAGTCAGCATTAAGCTCCTCATCGGATACAAGGCTTGCGATAGCCTTTGCTGCTGCGATCTTCATCTCATCGTTGATGTCAGATGCGCGAACATCCAGAGCTCCACGGAAGATTCCCGGGAAGCAGAGAACGTTGTTGATCTGGTTAGGGAAGTCTGAACGTCCTGTTGAA
>JAILDF010000123.1 GCA_024689585.1 Oribacterium sp. | reverse complement strand
GCCTCTCTTGATACCTGGATTTCAGGATGCTCGCTGTTCCACTGAGCCATTTTTTCTGTCCACCAGTTTTCTACTCCCACTTCATCGGTGGGGCTCCAGATTTTTATTTCAACAACATCGGAAGAACCTCCTGCTGCCGTTGTTGCAGTCTCTCCGGCAGTAGTTCCTTCAGGGGTTCCCGATGATGCGCAGGCAGCTAATGATGCAGTCATTGATACAGCCAAAATTGCAGACATAAGTCTTCTCTTCATGTTTTTTATCCTCCGTTTTTTGAAAATGTAATGATTTTCGGCTTTTATGGAAAGGTTTCCACTCCCTTCTAAAAAATAATGTGGAAACCTTTCCACTTCTCTTGAATGCATATTACCGCCATAGCTATCTCTCGTCAATAAGAAAATGTAATTCTATAACATTGTGACAAATATAAGGGAAGAAATTAGGCAAAAATGACCCATATAAGTGGTCTCACATTATAGCAATTAAACTCCACCTGAGACGGTTCTCGCCGGCGAGAACCGTCCCCAGTGGGTTTTTTAGGCGTTAGCTGAGTTATCAATCTTATTCCATAGCTTATGAAGCTGTTTCTTGTGAGCACAAAGCTTTTCCGAACAGTTTTCGCAATTAAGGTAAGCGTTGGAGTTCTTTGAAAAGCGTTCTTTATGTCTATGAAATGTAATCTCCCATCTGATCAGAAGTGTAAGAGACATGGCAAGCAGTATATGAAGACAGCAGGGCTTCACAAAGAAAAGAGGTGTAAACATCATGGCATAGTCCCAATTATATATCCTGCAGGTGCAGCAGCATTTATTTTTGAGAAACCAGGATTGGAATGGACAGAAAAACAGGATACATATGATATCGCAAATGGAATAAGCGCTGCAAATGAGCAGCATTATTCCATCATCAAGAATGCCTGAAAGTTTCAGCGCACCAAAGACCATATTGAAAAGAATCCAGATTATAAATACCTTAAACGTAGAGTGATTATCTTCAATGTGGATCTTGGGATTATCTGTTTTTTGATAGTTCACCGCAAACTGCTTTTGGCATCCGGGGCTGTCAAGTTTTGAGGGGAAATGCCGGAAGAGCATTTCTGCCAGGAAAACCAACATAAACACCCGTGTTATAACAGGGACAGTTTCTGTTAAATCGGAAAAAACGTTTATCCCGTTCAGCCGGTCATAAACATATGCTGTAAGCATTGTTATGAACAGAACCGATCTGTAAAACAGACGGATATAATGCATCAATACGACTTTTGTGATAGTGCCGTACAAGAAATCATTTTGATCTTTCATGATTACCTTTTATGGAACTTTTTCTTCTCAATATACATAGCTTCATCAGCTTTTAAGATCAGATCCCTTAGGCTTTCGCCGTTCGCTGAACAGACAGATCCGATGCTGACACTGAGTTTGAAGGGGACATTTTTTCTTTCGGTCAGCTCCTTAAGTTTATTTCTGATCCTCTCCTTAAGGTCTTCAGTTTCTTCATTTTTGTTCTCTGCCTCAAGAATGACAAACTTCCTATGAGCACAATTGAAAATATATTTATTTCCAGGTATAGAATTGCATATTCGTTCAGCATTATGATTCACCCAGACATAGTAATAAAGATTTTTCGTCTTGCATATATGGTTGCAAGTACATTAGTCTTATGGCTATTATACCAATTTATATTTAACATGAAGAAATGAAAAAAACAAATTGCCTGATAAGGACGAAATAGTACCTTATTATGATGTTCGATTCCGTTTTTTTGATTTTGCACCCGAAACGTTATAAAATCTTTTAGGAAAATCAGAAAAGAAAAATATGAGTAAATGTTTGAAAAGAAGGGGATTATGGCTCTTAAACATAGAATAATACGTGTTATTACTAAATTATCAATTATAGTATTTCTTCTGTTTCTGACGGGATGCGGGCACTCATCATTGAAGGATGTATATGAGTATGTAAATGGTATGAACCTTGGTTTATGTATAGTTAATCCTGTACATAATGTGCTGGAAGGCCCGGATGAGCATAGCCCTGATGACTGGAGCTGGTCTGTATATCAGGTAAGTACCGGAATAAAATTCAATGTCGTCGACAACGCAACAATTTCAATATTGGGAGTTCAGTACAGTTTGAGGAATGATTATAATGAGTGTCTTCTGGATTCCTGCGAAGATGAATTCCCTCAATACGATGATATATACTATGACAAAGCTACAAATGAGATAAGCTTCAGCTTCGGAAATAAAAAAGAGCTTAGATCAAGATGCGATGAAATATATGATATTTACTCCGTCGCACATAAAAAGTATAAAGACGCATATATCCGTGTAAGCTGCAGGATGGAAAATCCTTTTACGGATAAATATAAAGACACCTATCAACAGGGCTTTGTTTACAAAGATGATTTAGATTATTCAGTTAATGAAAAGCACATGGAGGATGATTCATTCTATAAGTTTTTTCTCATGGAGTACTGTGATATAGGGCTTAATTACAGACTGGATGATGTCTTGTCTGATCTCACAGATGAAGATATCGAAATGTACATGAACAGAGGTTATACTCACAGGATAATCTATATTTTGGATGGTTCTAAGGATGATCTCAAAAATGCAAAAAAAGAGGTGGATCCCGAGCTTGTAGGACATTCGGGAATAATTGAATATGCAAACCTGTACTATCTTCTCAGAAAGCAAGGCCTTGATGTTGAGGGAACAAAGGATGATTTTAATGTCAGGAACCTGAATGGAGATATATGTGAATTCTCATATGATTTTTCAGACGAGACAGAGGAAAGTTCCTATTACCTGATAAATGGCGAAAAAATCTATACCCGGAGGGAAAGATATTTTGGTCTTTATGAAATGGAAATAGAAGAACTTTTCGGTATAAATACTTATTTCCTTACCAATGATCAGATAGAACACAAGAAAAAATACGATAATTGGTAGAGTTTTCTATAGAGATATTTTTGTATGCCACTGGGGACGGTTCTCGCCGGCGAGAACCGTCCCCGGTGGATTTCCGTATTAACAGGTTATGAGCAAATGCTCCCCGGCGACATCATTGTAAACCTTGCAGCTGCCTTCCGGCATTTCATATATATGGACTATGTCCCAAAGCTTTTCGTTTTCCTCAAAGTCCTTCACAAGATCCTTATTCTTTGAGAGTTTCTCCGGAACAAAATGCAGAGTCTTTTCATTCTGGAATACGGCGGTATATAGTATCTCGGCTTCCACAAGATCCTGGAAAATATGGCTTCCATAGGAAAGCTCAGGATTGTAGCCTGCTTTTGATTCCTCTGTTTCACATATTATCTCGTAGGCGCTTATATCGGAAAAAGCAGTGGGAACTCCCAGCTCAGGCGATGAAGTGCCAACTCTTCCCGGAACTATCAGCATCATATGCTTATTCCTGTCACGGTAATGCCAGTTTATCTTCCTGATAAGCTTAGCCACGAGATGCTTTTCACTGTAAGGCATGTTGTAATATTTTACCGGATCAACATAAACTATCAGGTCAAGTTCTGCTGCCTTGCACATGCCCATAGAGGAGCCTTTGCTTTCAAGCAGGATATTTTCTTCCGGAATGCCCGGCGGAATAATGGTTCCCGCTTCACTCTTCTGCACCTGGAGCGGTCTGCACTGGAGAAGATCAATGGAATACTCACCGCTTTCGGAAATATTAATGGTAAATTCGGTATCCACCGGGTAATCATATTCTTCCTGAATGCAGCTAAGCATACGCTTCATCTGTGACATCAAAGTCTCGTTCGCCACAAGTCCTTTACAGGATATGAATTCCACATCCCGGTCTCTTCCTATCTCCCTGAGTCTCCGTTCCGCATCATAATCATGCTCCAAAAGGATTTTATGAAGATACTTCGGGATATCCGGCAGCATCTCATAAAGAGTTAGTTTTTTTAGTTTTTTCTCAGACATATCTATAACTTCAGCTTTACCCTGGGAAAATTTGTGCTTATCTGCTGATGAAGAATAGTTGGACTTTTCCGGCATATCCAGATTCACGATCCTTGGATATGAGCCTTCGGTTCTGTCCACCGCCGAGGTTCCCAGTCCCATAACAAGCCTGAGCATACCTGCTGCGGGATCCGAATCCTTCATTACACGGTAGGGGCTGAAGGAATAGCCCACACCTGCTGCGCAGGGCATGTAGTAGGAGCCGTAATATGATCCCGATACCCTCTGAATGAGAAGGGCCATCTGCTCATCCCGCTTGTCAAGTCCGCGGCGTTTACGGTAATCAAGTGCCGAAAGCCTCATAGAGCTTGCGTATACCACTTTTATGGCATGCTCAAATTCATTTAAACGTTCCTCCGGGCTGCCTCTGTTCACACAAAATACGGATTCATATTTACCGGCGAAAGCATTACCAAAACCATCCTCCAGGATACTGCTGGACCTGATAATGTATGGATCCTGACCATAGTACTCTATGATTCTTACAAATTTTTCCCGCATAACTTCAGCAAAACTACCATTTAATATCTTCTCAGCAAACTCCGGAGCAAGCTCGAAATACCCCTCTTCCGTACGCTGGTTGACTCTCAGATCCCAGAGATTGTTATCAACTATGTAGGTATAGTAAACATCAGACCCCACGTAGAAGGAATCATGAGGTTCCAGAACTTCGCTGATGTCCGGCTCCTTATTTTTTATAATGGCTCTGGCCAACAGCATTCCACAGGCTTTTCCGCCTATCATTCCGGTACCGATCATGTGATCTCTCACAGCGAAATAGTCGTCAGGAGTAAAATGCTTTTTTACCATGAGCCTCATT
>JAILDF010000237.1 GCA_024689585.1 Oribacterium sp. | reverse complement strand
CCTTCCTCTTTCATGGCTTTCATAAAAGTTGAAGAAGAATCCATCATAAGATCACTGAAAATAAGCATTTCACGCTCTTCTTCCGAAGTAAACCCCGAAAGATCAAAAGCATAAGTTATCCTATTCTGACTGCCGGAAGTATCTTCCTCATAAACCGGGATGTCATACTCAGTTTCGATATATCCTTTTGGCACTTTAATTTCAGGGATATTTACCGGTTCTTCTTTTTTAGGATGCTTTGCAAGATATTCCCGATCCAGATATTCAAGCACAGCCTTATAATCCATATCTCCGTAAAGAATGATCACAGCATTATCAAATCTGTAATATGAATCATATACATCATGCAGATTGTTATAGTTTAAGTTCTCAAGATCTGTATAGCATCTGCCCACATAATTACTCATTATAGTATCCGGATATAAACTATCATTTACTGCATAACCGGCGATATCATTCGCATCTGTCATTGAGCCTGTATCTTCCGAAAAAACAACTCCATTAAGTGTTATTGGCTCATCAATGTCATATAGCTGATATCTTATTGCCTCACGTTTAAAATAGTTTTCATTCTCAAGTACCTTGGGAGAGGTCATGCAGCTCATATAACCATCCAAAAGCTTTATAAACTGACCCTGACTTAATGTACTGAAAAGGTATGAAGTACAGGTGTTGAATGTAAAAGCATTGATGTACGTATTGTAGGTAGTATTTGCCATATCAAAGAAAAGATCCGTAGCCGGATATTTTTCCGAAGCAGCAAGTATGGAATGCTCGAAAATGTGCGGTATGTCGGCATTATTCAGCTGTGGAACCCTGTAGCTTATGTCAAAAGCAAGTTCCTTATCATCATTCCTTATAAGGTATACTGTGGCTCCGCTGGTATTATGTTTAAGGACGGCAGTTTCAGCCCTAAGAGACTTTACAGAACCTGTCCTTTCCACCGTATAACCGAGATAGCTACTGCCTTCAACGAAAAGATCCTTTTGATATTCCTCATCCACTTCTTCCGAAAGATAAGGGTACCCATTCTCATCCTGCTCTACAGCCTGTCTTTTTACTTCTTCAGTCTCCGGGACAGTTTCTTCGATTCCCGGAATAGTCTCTTTGTTTTCCGCTTCAGTTGTTTCATTGGAAACAGACTCCGGAACAGAACTTACCTCAGGCACAGAAGTTGCTTCACAACCCGCCATGGTGATGACCATAGCCACAGCAAGGATTATACCCGTATTCTTTCTAAACAAATCAAAACCCGTTCTATACTTAACTTTATTATCTCGATGCCTCATTCCGGCCTCCTGCCTGTTTGTAATTCATATTTCATTATCCACTGGGGACGAATATCTGATCTCGACATCCTCCACATATATAGAACTCTCAGGAATATACCGATAAGGCATTCTTCTCTGCAAGGTGCCTTGTTCTTGATTCACCGCGTACACATGCATTTACCAGTAAAACCATAGAGAACCTCCCGGTATATTCACCCTATCTACTATTATGTATTTGTAACGGCCGGATACCTCTCAGTCGGAAAAGCTAACCATTCTGTTGTCAAAGCCATTAATTCTGTTTCTAAACCTTAACTCACAGAATTAGAACTTATCAGCTCATCTTTCAATGCTGTTATTTGAGCTTTAATGTCTGACAATCATATGAAAATCTGATCGGCTATTTTAAATCAGAGCTTTATTCAACGGTGATTACCGCGAAAACATTTATCCCGTTTCCTTTGCCGAATTCCGTCAATTCTTCTCCGCTTGTTGCAGTGATGCCTATATTCTTTTCATCGGTTTTAAGCATTGCCGCAAGACTTCTTCTCATCTCAGGAATCCTGGGAGTGATGCGTGGGCGTTTGCACTCAATGGAAATTGACAGGTGGGATATGGTTCCCTCCAGATCCTTAAGTCCTTCCTCGAGATATACCCTGCTGTCTGTGATTCCGTTTTTCAGAAACTCTTTGGTTTTTGGTCCGAGCACATCCACTGTTGTGATTCCTGATATAGCTCTTGTGACTGCATGAAGTATCACATCTCCGTCACTGTTGGCAAGCAGTGGCTGTTCCCCTTCAAAAACGACACCTCCAAGTATCAAAGGCTTATCTGAATTACTGTCATCAAAACGATGTGAATCCTGTCCGATTGCTACTTTCATAAATACTAACTCCTTATCTATTAACGCTGTTTTGAGTCTTTATATCTGACACACAGATGCAGATTTAACTGACTTTATAAACTCATGTTTTTTGTCGTTTATCTCTGACATACATATGCCGGTCTATCCGGCTCCCTTCATTTAATTCCGACTTTCACGAATCTTCTTTATGAGAAGTGTAGTTGAAACCCCTTTTGTTTCCTCAACTTCATGTATTTCTGTCCCTATCTCGTTGTAGAGTTTCATGAGGATATCCGGAAGCTTCTTTGATGGTTTAATGAGCACATCAGGCCTTAAATCCGAAACCAGCTGATAATATCTCAGATACTGCATCCTGTCTTCCTCCGGAACATCAGGGATGCCCGCATCTATCTTCCTGTCGGCGATCAGGGTATAGTCCACATACCTTATGGCATCAACTATGGATGCCCGCTGTTGCTCATCCTCGATGGGTCTGTCCGGTCCCTTAAGTTTTATTGCCTCATCGCACTTAACAAGGACAACAAGAATATCCCCCAGTGCCTTTGCACGACGGATCATATTGAGATGTCCCATATGAAAAAGGTCAAAAGTACCTTTAAGCATCACTATTTTTTTATCCGGATTTTCTTTTCTGATACGGCTTAAATCTTCGTAAGTTATAATCATGATTCTTATTCCTTTCCATCTTGTTATTCTGTTTAATCCCAGCTTTTGCCACTGATTTCACATATATAGTTGTCACCCTGATAGTTTCAATCAAAAAAATCTTTCAGTCCCCTAAGCTTCTCTTTTATTTTCTCACGTTCATCATTTAAAAGATATTTACGGGCATCAGCCACATGCAGTTCCCTGAGCTCCTGAGATATGCCCTGGTGTTTCATGGGGAAAAGACCGCTTCTCAGATATCCGAAGGCATCACACAGATCCTTGACTGCATTAAATTTTTCATTATCACCGTCTTTAATATCAAAATAACAGCGTAACTCCATCTCATAAAAACGTTCCATATCCTCAGGAGTCAGTCCATGATGGGCCTTTCTTCCCGGAATGAAACTAACATGTGCCCGGCATGCCATGCCTGCAAGGTCAAATATGGGATGTCCGTATCCTATATCGGCCATATCTATAAGGATCAGTTCCCCGTTTTGGTAGAGCACATTGTTCTCATGATAGTCGCAGTGCACCAGAGTATCCCGGTCAGGAACCTGATCCAGCATATACTTCATGAAATCGTACTCATCCTCTGTATAGAAATCCTTCATTCCTTCAAGCCAGTCCATCCAGGTTTTCTTCTCTGATACAAAGCCACTGTCAGGATCCATATGGGTTTCATGAATCTGTTTTAAAAGTTTGGTAAACTGTACTGCTGTCTTTTCAAATTCTTCAGGATGCTCCGTAATATAACGCCCTACTGTATCCGCCTGTATCAGCTCAAATACTACTCCGAATCTGTCATTCACCCGAACGAGATCAAATGGTATTGCGGTGGGGATTCCTTTAACAAAGGAATTTCGTGCAAGATCCATTTCATGGCGGATCCTGTTTATAGGGATAGTCGGTTCATAACATTTGATTATGGTCTCCGGATCCAACCTGTATACATGACTGCTCCTTCCGGCACCGATCATCTCACAGCCTTCTACCGAAAGACTTCGGAGCCTTAATCTCACATCCATGAGATCTGTAAATCCGGTAACCTGAAAAACGGAATTCACATCCTGAGATACATTTTCTATAGGTATTTTTTCGCCTTTACTTTTAATGACTTTTAATAAAACCCTCAACCCCATGCTGCTAATGTAAGTAAGTTTTTCCGCATCAAAACTGAGTGAGCATCCCGGATGCTCATTCAGGGCTTTTTCGATTTCCAGGCTGCAGGCTTCTGCATTATCTGTAGATATCTTTTCCGGAAGAACTATGTTCAACACATCGTCAGATACTGATATTTTCAATTTTTTATTCCTTTCCACTCAAATATAGAATATCTTTTATTATATTCGGACAAACTTACTATGTATATAAATAAAAGATATCGCATTTCATCTATGCGATATCCCTCAAATGGAAACATTAGCTAAAACTCACATTTCGTGTCATCACAAAATCTGTCATCGTACACGGACTGAAGATAAAGTCCCACAAATGGGGATTCTTTAGTTATATCCTCACAGGCACTTTCATTCCAATTTATCTTATCTTTTCGACCTGAAAAATAAGCAGAATTCACTTCAGAAAAGAAACTGCAGATTTCCTCATTTGGCTCGGCAATGCTCCTCTTCAGCATCCTGGTTGAAGTATCTTTAAAGAATCTCCCGGCATCCTCCGCATGTTCAAATTCAAGCTCTTCAGTATGGTATGTGGCCTTATCTCCTTTAAACTCTATTACTCCATACTGGCAGGGCGCCACCATAAGTGAGGAGGTTGCGATATCCTTAAGTCCGTTTTCACTCTCAGCTATATTCTGTATATGCATGTGGCCGCTCAGATTGCAGCGCACACCATATTTTTCGTAGAGTTCACAAAGCTTCTCATACTGCCCCATAACAAATCCATCCGTAAACATCGGATTATGCGGAATCAGGTTCTGATGGCTTACGGCTATCACCTGATTCCCGGATTTTCGGGCTTCTTCCAGCTGAACCTTTATCCATTCCAGTGTCTCGTCCTTAAGTTCCCCGGGTGCCTCTTTAGTATTGACATCTATCATTAGAACTCTTGCTCCTGAATTAAGTTCGGCCACATAACTAAGTGATGATTCATCCCGGGAAAATGCCTCTTCATAGCCAAAATCCCTGTATATCTGTGAAAAGTCTTCGGCAGAAACATTATCAACCAGAGTATAGCCGTCACCTTTAAAGCATGCTGCTCCGCGACTGTTCAGGTCATGATTTCCCGGTATCACCAAAACCCTTATCCCGGCATCCTCAACTGATTTCAGCTTCTGAGCCAGGCCCTCATGACTTGCCTTTGCACCGTTGAATGTCAGATCTCCGGACAGAATGACTACCTCCGGCCTTATTGTGATCATCTCTTTCACAAAGGAATCCGTGATCTCTTCGCAGTACTGCATGAATTTTCCGTCGGCATTCTCAATCAGCTCTGTGAAATATTTCCCGCCATCCGTCAACTCCGGCGCAATATAATGAATATCCGTTGCAACGCATATGGTGGTTCCGTCTAACGTTATTCTATTTTCATGATCTCCCGACTCTGTTCCCGGACGTTTCAAAAGAAGAAACCCCACAATCATAATTACAGTAATCGGTAATATATATTTTAGGTATCTCATATTTAACATCTTCTGGTATTCTCCACCCAAAACGCTTTATCAAATTTACCATTACTATACATTTGTAAAATAAAATATTCCATCATTATTCTTCACACATTAGCTCTGATTTTGTTATGCTATATTAAACCAAGTAAGGAGGTCAACAATGCGTAAAATTCTAATGATCGGCACCGGCGGCACTATCGCCTGCAAACAGACGGAGGACGGACTGACACCCGGACTTACTCCCGAGGATATTCTCGCTTATATTCCCAAAGTAAAGAATGTATGTGAAGTTGATGTTGCTCAGGTTCTGAACATTGACAGCACGAACATGACTCCTGAACACTGGAAAAAGATCGTAAAAAGCATAGAAGAGAATTATGAAAGATACGATGGTTTTGTAATCTGCCACGGTACTGACACCCTGGCTTACACAGCAGCGGCTCTCAGCTATATGGTGCAGAATTCCGAAAAACCTATCGTTATAACAGGTTCACAAAAGCCTATAAATCGAGAGATAACGGATGCAAAGACAAACCTTCTGGACTCCTTCATTTATGCTGCAGATGAAGAATCACGAAATGTCTCTATAGTGTTTGACGGCAAAGTCATTTGCGGAACAAGGGCTAAAAAGGACAGAGCCAAAAGCTATAATGCCTTTTCAAGCATCAACTTTCCTTATCTTGCAGTGATACAGGACGGCATGCTTATCCGTTACATAAAGGAAACTCCCAATGATAAATCCGTGAAGTTTTACTATGAAATGTCAGACAGAATATGTCTTCTGAAACTGTTCCCGGGAATCAAAAGCAATGTCCTCAGCTATATTTTCGAAAACTATGATGTGATAGTTCTGGAGAGCTTTGGTGTAGGAGGTATCCCGGAGACTCTGATGGAAACTTTTTATACAGAAATGGAACGGTTCAGCGATGCTGACAAGCTGGTGGTTATGACAACTCAGGTAGCGAATGAAGGCAGTAATATGACAGTCTATGAGGTCGGTCGTAAGGTGAAACATGATTTCCATATGATTGAAGCATATGATATGACCCTTGAGGCCACCATCACAAAGCTCATGTGGATCAAAGGTATGGGCTGCAGCAAAGAAGAGCTTCGTGAACTGTTCTACACAGAGATCAACAGGGATATGCTTTTTGCAAACAGGAAACGCAAAAACTGCTGATACGATCAAAGTATCAGCAGTTTTTTATAATCTCCGTATCTGGTGGATCATATACGTTTTATCATATTCTATTACAATACTACTCTTTTTTGTTTTTCAACCAGTCCCTCAGAAGAAATGTAGTAAAATATGGAAATGTGTAAATATTGTTCTCAAAGCCAATGTTGTTCGATGAGAGCTTGATGCCCCAACTGATGTCTTCATATCTTTCGTTATAGATCAATGATCTAAGGGATTGTGAACGTCCGCTTCTTGCCTTCACTTCAACTGGGATCAAAGATGAAGTATCTCTGATAAAAAAATCTTCCTCTAATGTGCCGTCATCACGTTTATAATAGAAAAGCCCGTAGTTATCCTTGTAAAGAGCCTCACTGACGATACTTTCATAAAGTGCGCCCTTATATACTCCCAGATTTTTATTAACTCTTAAATCCTCCTGGGATTCATCATCCAGCATGGAAACAAGCAGACCGGTGTCTGATAAATATATCTTAAACTTTGAATCGTCATAATTTCCTTTTAGCGGTAGTTCAGGAAAATTAAGACAGTAACAAAGGTTTATCAGGCCTGCATCTTTCAGCCATTCTATGCATCCGGCATAATCATGAAACCTTGCTCCGGAAGCAACTTTTGATACCTGAAATTTTTTGTTATCCTTAGCAAGCTGAGTAGGAACAGACTCATATACTCTGGAAATTCTTGTCTGGTCAACGCCGGAAGCATACTTTCGGATATCTTCTTTATAAGATGATACGATTTGTCTTTGTAGTTCCAGGGTTCCGGAAAAATTATCATTACTGATATATCTTGAAACCACTTCAGGCATTCCGCCTATAATGACATAATCAATGAACAGGTTCGAAAATGTTTTCATGACAGACTCATTGAAAGGTGCCAAAAAAAGCATGGCATTTAAAAGATCTGAACGAATTGATTCGTCATAGCCCTTTGCCCACAGGAATTCTTCAAAATCCATAGACTTCATTTCATAGTCAGTTTTGTATCCTACACTGATACTTTCGATCTGCTTATAATTAATTCCGAGAAGGGAACCACTGCATATGACGTCATATCTTCCATCAATGGAGAAAAATTTAAGTGATGTAACTATGTCGGGGTAGGACTGAATCTCATCAAAGAATATAAGTGTTTCGTTTTCTATAAACTCATATCCGGGTTCTATCCTTGTGATATTTTTTATTATATCAACAGGGCTGTATCCATCCTCCAGGATATTTTTGAATTTCGGGCTCTCTATGAAGTTTATCTCAACTATATTTTTATAATGAGTCTCTGCGAATCGTCTTATGGATTCTGTTTTCCCTGTCTGACGCGCCCCTTTTACTATAAGCGGTTTTTTATCAGGGGATCCGAACCAGTCTTCAAGGTATAGATCGATTTTTCTTTTCAGATAAGCCATGTTTTATCCTCCGGAAACATTTATATAAATATTTTATCACAGTTTCAAAGAAAAATACAAAAATTCGAGCCATTCAA
>JAILDF010000083.1 GCA_024689585.1 Oribacterium sp. | reverse complement strand
GTTGACAGATTTAAAGAAAAGGAAAACTTCGGTAAAACCAGACTGTGTCTTGTTATGGGCGGTCTGCTTCTTTTCATAAACAGTTTTCTCATGTTCAATGTAACCGACAGACTTCCGGAAGGAGCATTGAGACCGGCTTTCTTTATATTTTTTACAGCGATTTACTATATAGGATACACATTCTTAAACATCTCAAATCATGTGGGTAATGTCTGCCTCACCAATGATCCGGCCCAGAGACCTATACTTTCCATCGTTGGTACAGTACTGGTTCGTGTTATGAGAGCTGTGATGCAGATGGTAGTTGCGGGACTTGCCGTTAAATACGGCTCCATGAAGAGCGCGGAGCTTTTCCATGAGTACTGGCTGATCGTAGCAGTCATCGCTACCATCGGAATAGTTTTTGCTTACATTTCCATCGCACCAAAGGATGTACCTGCATTTTCAGAGACCAATTCCTCAGGAAAGAAAAATATCAGGTTTTCAGATTATCTTGATGTGTTAAAAAACAACAAGCCACTTCAGATGCTCATCGTTGCAAGAGCCACAGACCAGTTCTCAAATACCTGCAAGACAAGTGCAATCCTGCTTGTACTTTACGGCATTGTAGTTGGTAACTATGAGCTGTCAGGAGGCTGGACCCTCTACACAACCATCGTAGGGCTTTTGATGATGGCACTTGGTATCGGTGCGATCGGCGCCAAACTCGGTCTCAAGAAAGCTATGCAGATAGGTTCCTGGGGTGTGATCTTTTTCGACACCATCGCCATACTTATTTGGATGGTCATGGATCCGAAGACACTGAGTCTTCCGGGATTTGTTAATGGCTATGGCGAGGCATTCAGTGGCTTTACCGCATTTACAGTGGTACTTTTTCTTGTGACTGTTATAGGCGGTGGTTTCCAGATGATCACAAGCTCCATCATTCCTCCGATGATCGCGGACGTTAATGACTATGAAGCCTCAAGAACAGGAAAGTATATTCCGGGTATGGTCGGAACAGTTTTCTCATTTATGGATAAGCTGATCTCATCCTTTGGACCGACTTTTGTAGGTATCGGATTTGCGCTCATTGGTTTCAAGGAAGCATTTCCAGATCTCAATACTCCATACAGCCGGAGCCTCCTGCTGATCGCCATAGTTTTCTACTACGGCCTTGAGCTTTTAGGAGCAGTGTTTAATGTCATCGCCATGAAATATTACGACCTTACACCGGAGAAGATGAAGGCAGTAGAAGCCAGAATTGATGAAATGAGGAAAGAGAATGCATAAGATAAATATTAATGAAGGCTGGCAGTTCAAGAAGATCCCTGATGGAAACATCAGGGATTTAGCTGGTTTGACAGGGCTTTCACTTAAAGGTGCTGACAGGGATGCCGCTTCGGCTGATAGTGCTGACATGAATGATTCAGAGGTAAGTGACTCAGGTAAAAATGCTGGTATCGGTGAAAGAGAAAACGAAGCATTAGCAGACATCAACAGAGCAGAGAGCTTTGTGACGGTGGAGCTTCCTCACACATGGTACAGGGATGAAGACCCTTACAGGGGACTTGTGCTGTATCAAAAGGCCATACAGATCGATCCTGATTGGAAACATGTTTTTGTGGACATTCCGGGAGCAGATCAGCATGCGGTTGTTCTGGCAGATGACCGTAAGATAGGAGAGCACAGAGGTGCTTATGGAGCATTTCACTGCGAGATACCTGAGGAGCTGCTCTGCAATAAAGAAGTAAAGTTAAGGATATTTCTGACAAATGTTCACGACGAAGGTATCTCACCTCTTACAGGAGACTTTACTGTATTTGGGGGACTCTACAGGGGCGTCAATCTTTTGGTGACAGAACATGAAAGCTTTTTTGATCCGACCTATTACGGCACAAGTGGTGTGATATTAAGGACCGGCATTGATGGAAATACCGGCATTTTGAATGCGGAAATTCATGCCCGCATGGATAAAGAAGCTGAGATAGTTGCGGAAATCACAGATCCTTTCGGTACACTGCTCACTGATGTGAGAGCAGAAGAAGTTGATTCAGAAAGTGCCAACACTCACGCATCAGACTCCATAAATTGCAGTATGGTCTTGACCTTCCGCATCCCTGATGTAATCCTGTGGAACGGAAAAACCGCTCCCAATCTATATAAGGTAAAGATGAAGTTTGTACGTGCGGGAGAAACTTTAGATGAGGCGGAGCTTGAGACCGGATTCAGAGATATTACCATAACTGCGGACAAGGGCCTGTTCCTTAATGGTGAGCATATAAAGATAAATGGTGTTGCAAAGCATCAGGATTTCAAGGGCTGTTTCAATGCAGTGAGCCGGGAGAATATCGACAGGGATTTTGAACTCATCGACGAAATAGGTGCCAATTCCGTAAGGCTGTCACATTATCAGCATCCGCAGTATACCTATGAGGTCGCAGACAAAAAGGGTTATCTCGTCTGGGCTGAGATCCCTATGCTCAAAATGACGGACAGTGAAGAGCTGAAAGCTGATGCAGAGAAGCAGCTCAGGGAACTGATACTTCAGAATATCCATCATCCGTCCATCTACTGCTGGGGCATACAAAATGAGATCGGCATGTTCCGGGATGCAGAGTTTATGCATGAAGAGCTGAAAAAAATGCAGCAGCTCTCCCATGAGCTGGACCCGTCAAGACTTGTTACGGCTGCAAATCTTTATACAGTTAAGTTTAAGAGTAAGCTTAATTCTGTTACGGATATGATCGGCTATAATATTTACTTCGGATGGTACTATGGAGAGATGGAGGATTACCGTGACTACCTCAACAGATTTCACGAGGAGCGGCCGGAAATGCCTTTCGGTGTAAGTGAGTACGGTGTGGACGCAAACATTAGCCTGCATGCAGAGAACCCCATGGTCAGAGATTACTCAGAGGAGTATCAGGCTCTCTATCATGAGACCGTTTATCATATTTTCGAGAGTCTTGATCATCTTTATGGAAGCTATGTCTGGAATATGTTTGATTTTCACAGCGGACTTCGAAATGAAGGCGGGCAGAAAAATATCAATGCCAAGGGCCTCGTGACCTATGACAGAAA
>JAILDF010000011.1 GCA_024689585.1 Oribacterium sp. | reverse complement strand
CCTCTTCCGATAACAAACATAACAGCTGCTATCGCCATGATAACCAGAAAGGCTGCAATACGATATATCAATGTCTTCTTTTTCGAATTATTCATTTGCTTCCTCCTGAGCCAGTGCCAGCTGCTCACCGGCCTTTGACTTGTTCTTTCTCTTATTGGTCTCATACATGATAAGAGCCACTGTAATAACCGCATAAGATACAAATACACGGAAGTACTCACCGATCATTGAGTCACCGGTTATAACAGTTCCTGCCTTCGGCGCCACGATAAACATGGTGTGAAAGAGAATGATTCCGAGGAAAACATTACCGATGGATGCCTTTTCGACTGACGCACCACCAACCAGGAGAGCCGCGATACAGAACATACCGATCTGTGAGTGTGAACTGTAGGTTGCGATATTACCCATGTTCTGGAGGTAAATGATCATTCCGATTCCCGCAAATACAGTTGAGAGAACCATGGAGATAATTCTGGTACGTTCAACATCGATACCTGAATCTCTGGCAACACCCATATCCTGACCTACTGCTCTCATATCCTGACCAAGCTTTGTCTTTCTGAACCAGATGATAACGAGGCAAAGAAGGAATATGATGATAAATGTTGCCACAGGGATCTTAACACCCCCGATGTTAAGAGGAATAAGGTTATCAAGCTTCTGTCTCATAGAAAGAAGTGAAACTGTGTTTCTGATACCATAGCCTCTGGGAAGCTTAATGTTGCTGTGCTTAATCGGGATGACAGGTCCCATGAGATAAAGCACGATAAGCTGGTAGATACCATTGATGAAAAAGCTGATGATGTAACTGGTTATCATCTCACGGCCCTTAGCCATATTGAGAACCTTTCCGCAGAAAAGTCCGAGAAGAGCTGAGATAGGAACAGAAACTATCATAGCCAGTATCATTCCGGGGATGCCCACTATCTGCCAGTCGCTAACCAGAATAAGTCCTATCTCTCCTGCCATGGCACCAAGTGTCATGGAGAAATTAAGTCCCATTCCTGCCATGATAGGGATAAGAAGACTCAGTATCAGGAAAGCATTTCTTCCCATTCTTGTAACTATCTCATTGCAAAGATAGCTTGGGGAAAGTCCCGAGATAGGTGCGCACACAGCGCATATGATAACAAACATGAGCGGAACGGAAAAACGTCTTAAATAATCAGAGTAGTTTATCTTATTCATTTTGTTTCCTCCGTTTTTCTTGTAAGTGCATACAGAATCATTCCGTTGGAAACAATTATTCTGATAACCTCACTCATATCAAGATGAATCATATTATTCATAACTGTCGGCGTCATGGTAACGATACCCTGGAAAAGAATAGTTCCGATGATAACATTCATAACGGATGCCTTATTAACGGAAGCACCTCCGATGAGAATCGCAGATACAGCCGGAAGGGCCATATAGAACGGAGCCATGTAAAGCTGGATGAATCCGAAGCCCTGCTCATAAACGAGGATTCCGATGGCTGCCAGCCAGGTAGACATTACAACGGAGATAAGTCTTATCTTGTCAACATTTACACCTGAAGATCTTGCAAATTCCGGGTTTGAACCTACGGCAGTCATTGCAGTTCCCGTCTTTGTGTGAAGGAAAGCCCACATTCCGAAAGCCAAAAGTGCAAAGAAAAGAATTGAACCGGTCGGAATAGAGAGATTTCCGATGTTTATCTGCAGAATTTTTGCAAGTGCCTGTGTGTAGTAGCCTTCAAGGGAAATAGTTGTTCTCAAACCCTTTCCTGCCATACCCCAGACCATGTTAGGACTGTGGTAAGGAAGAAGCAGCCACATCATACACATAAGAGAAACCGATGAAAATCCAACATAGGTTGCGATCATCATTTCTCCGCCCTTGATTTTGTTTAAAAGCCATCCGTAAATGCAGCCAAACACAAGTGCAAAAGGTGTTGCAAGAAGGATTGCCATAAGGAAGGAAAATGCTCCTGAGAATCCAAGCTCAATGGAAAGTGTTGCTCCCAAAAGTCCCGAAATGATTCCGAGAGGCAATCCGAAATTGAGACCGCAGCCCGAATGAACCATAGGTACCATCGCAAGCACCAGGATTCCATTCCAGCTGAAACGGTTTATGATATTTGATATCTGTGTAGGAAGATCAGCTCCTACAAAAGGTGAAACCACAAGAAGGAGAACCAGAAATCCGGTAATGATAAGTCTCGGAAGTCCAAAATCCTTTGCTATATCCTTCACCCTGTCACTAAGAGTGATCGTATTAGTTTTTTCAGTCATCACAATTTACTCCTTAACAGTTTTTCAGCATGAGCTCACCGAATTTTTCAAGTTGCTCTCCTGCCGGAAGTATGCCAGCCACCTTGCCGCCGGATACGATGGCTATTCTGTCACAGGTCCTTCTCAGCTCTTCAAGCTCCGAAGAAACCATGACGATGGTGACACCCTGCTCCTTATTAAACTTCTTTAAAGCATCAAGAACAAGTGCCTTGGCTCCAACGTCGATACCTCTTGTAGGTTCGCTTACAAAAAGAAGTTTGGGTTCAAGCGCAAATGCCTTGGCAAGACAGATTTTCTGCTGGTTTCCACCTGACAGCTCTTTTGCTTTCTGCGTTGATCCGGTGCATTTTATCTTGAACTCTTCTATGTACTTATCGGTAACTTCTCTGATGGCTGCATCATCTCTCCACTTGAGAAGTCCGCCAAAATACTTCTTGAGGAATTTATCCTGTATCTGCATGGCGGGGAAGGAAACATTCCACTCCAGTGATTCATCAAGAA
Source organism: Oribacterium sp. (assembly GCA_024689585.1). GTDB lineage: Bacteria > Bacillota > Clostridia > Lachnospirales > Lachnospiraceae > Oribacterium. Next base: position 6,332 of record JAILDF010000011.1, on the reverse strand, counting down.
GAAGTCCAACGCCTCTTCTGTCTTCCGATACAAATGCGAAAGAAGAATCGAGACATTTTCTCGGATTGTTAAGAGGTATATCCTTACCCTCAAAGGTTACCGTTCCGCCTGAATGATAAAGACCCATAACTCCGTTAGGGATACCCAGCTTACCTTGTCCGGCAAGTCCTCCGATTCCGAGGATTTCTCCCTCTCTTACATCAAGGCTTACATTCCTTACTGTCTCTCCCGGCATATCTACCCAAAGATTCTTTATGGACATGATAATGTTCTTGTCCGCTCCGGTATCCTCGGTCACATAAGCTACATCTGAATCTGCAACATCACGTCCTACCATCCATTTTGTGATGTCCTGAACGCTGGTATCCTTTGTAGCTGATTCATTTACCACGTAACCGTCTCTCATGGTTACTACTTTGTCACATACCGCAAGGATCTCTCCAAGTCTGTGTGTGATAAAAATGACGGCAATGCCTCTCTTAGACATTCCCCTTATAGAATCAAGAAGAGCTTCCGCTTCCTTCTCTGTAAGAACTGCTGTTGGCTCATCGAGTATAAGCAGCTTCAACTGTTCTTTTGAAAGCTCTCTTGCTATTTCCGTAAACTGTTTGTGTCCCACAGGCATATTGCTTATAAGCATATTCTTATCTATGGTGACACCCATTTTTTCTATGGATTCGATGGCACGTCTGTCCATATCCTTTCTGTCCAGTGTATCCATACGGTCACTGAAAAGGTCTGACAGCACGCTCTTTTTCTTTGATTCTCTGTTTAATAAAATGTTTTCTGTTGCAGTAAAACCCGGAATAAGTGAAAATTCCTGATGAACCATGCCGATTCCTGCGGCAATGGCGTCAAAGGGTGACTGAAATGACACCTTTTGGGAATCCAGTATGATGTCTCCTCCATATCCTCCGGTTTCACGGATCACATCCGCTCCGAAGAGTATCTTCATCAGCGTAGACTTACCTGCACCATTTTCTCCGCAAAGACCTACAACCTCACCTTCCTCTATTGTAAGATTAATGTCTGAAAGAACCTGATTCCCAAAAAAGTCCTTCTTAATGTTTTTCATTTCAAGTAGTGGTGCTTTACTCATTGTTATAATACCTTTCTAAAATTGAGATATATTTAAGCTTTTCTCAATAAGTTTGATTATCGCAATAGCGATATGGCTAATCCCAAAAATATGGGGAGATATACATCTCCCCACAGTAGCTTAACCTATTTGCGACGCAATCTGAAAGCATCCTTTAGCTGTACTTACTTTGTAGTAAAGTACTTCTCAGGAACTTCAATCTCTGTTGATCCCATATACTTACCAGGATCGCCCATGATGTATGTATCCTGATAGATAAGGAATGTATTGTCAGCCTTAACACCTGTATCAGCATTTGTATAGTTTGAACCGTTCCATGCAGCTCCTGGTGAGAACTCCTCATAAGCCTTTGAGATATCGTCGATATCTGTGAGCTCACTTGTTCCGTCGATAACGTTCATAGCGTGCTGTGCAAGACCTGCAGAAACTGTGTAGCCATATGAATAAGCCCAGGTTCCGAATCTGCCGGCACCGCCTTTTTCAACAACTGCACTCTCAACCTTTGCAAGGATCTTTGTGAAGTCTCCTGCTTCAGCTGTAAGATCAAGTCCAAGTGCTCCGGGATATCCCATAAGAGGTGATGGAAGATCAGCCTCGATGAAGTATCCGCCATTCTCAAGAAGTCCTCTGAGAAGTGGCTCTGTGTGAGCATCGTTTGTACAGAAGTAAGCGGAATTCTGACCATACTTGTCTACCCACTCCGGAACATGCTCAGCGATGTATGCCTGTGCTCCCGGTACACCAACGTCAGTTGTAGGATCCGGTGCGGACTCCATTACGAAATTCATACCAAACTCTTCACAAGCAGCCTTCATGATAGCAACTCGACGGCTCATGGTCTCGTATGAAAGGTGACGTGGGAATGAGATGTGAACGAAAGTATCGCAGCCAAGCTCGTGAGCTGTACGGATAATGAGATATCCACGTGCTACGAAATCGTTGTTACATACAAGGTCAGCAGCGCTTCCGATCTCAGGAAGATCCTCATGTGACTCACCTGCGATACAGATGATGTCAGGTCTTCTTTCCTTGATCTGACGGAATGCCTCTGTTGTTCCCGGGATAGCCTGGTTAACGATGATTGCCTTCATTTCAGGATCATCAGAAAGGTTTACGATAGTCTGAACAGTTGTCTCAAGCTCTTCTGTGAAGTTATCAGGATATGTAGCAAGGATAATTCTGTCCTCACCATACTTCTCCTGGAATGCTTCAGCTCCTCTTCTGTCATCCTCTGACTGTGAAACTGAACCGGTTACGATTCCGATGTGGTAGTCTGCAGATGCTTCTGTAGTTTCAGCTGCAGCTTCAGTCTCTGTCTTCTCTTCCTTGGCAGCTTCTGTAGCAGCCTCTGTTTTTGCTACTGTCTCAATGGTTGCTCCGCCGCCGCTGCTTCCGCAGGCTGTGAGAACAGTTGAGAGCAAAAGAACAGATGCCATGACTTTTGCAATTCTTTTCATACATTATCCTCCTTCTTTTGTGAACAGATACCATATATAGTCTTGTTTGAGCCATATATAGTGTCCACATGTACTTTAGCACTTTTATGCTTTAACGCCGCATAACACGAGTATAGCAAACTATATTTCCTCAAACAATATAAAGTATTACAATAAGTTATTTTTAACATAAAAATTTTTTTATTCATAACCTCAACGAATATCTTACTGATTTCATAAAATAAAAAAAGATGGCCACCAATTTGACCACCTTTTCTGCTTAACTTAAATATATGGGATAATGTTATCCCCTCATATGATATACTTCAGTACCCGGAACCATATCATATCCTTTTGCCTTAGCCATTTCACTTACGGTCACTAGCTGGAACCCCTTCTCCTGCAGAGCAGGAATGAGATACTCGGCCGCTGTCGCAGTTTCGGCATAGGTATCATGCATAAGTACAATGTCTCCGTCCTTCGCCTGTTCAAGCACCACCTTTATGGTGTTGTCAGGATCCTTGGTTGAATAATCAAGGGTATCCACCGACCATATGATCATGGGAAGCCCCAGTTCTCCGACCTTGGCATTGATCTCAGCGGTGCGGTTTCCGCCTGGTGGTCTGAAAACTGTAGGCGCGACTTTTACGGTCTCCTCTACCATATAGTCACATTCTCTTATTACAGTCCTGATATCATCAAGAGCTATGGAATCAAGGTAATTATGTGTATAGGTATGGTTTCCGAGCTCACATCCAAGCTCCACCATTCTCTTTACGCAGTTATTGTTTTCACCAACAACCCTGCTTCCCTGCATAAAGAATGTCACATGTCCTCCGTTATTCTGAATGGAATCCAGTATCCTGTTTGTGACTTCAGCCTTAGGTCCGTCATCAAAGGTCAGAGCTATCATCGGCTTTGAAGGATCGATCCAGCTGATGTCCACCGGTGACTCCAGGAACTGGTTGTTCATGGCAACATACTGATCCGGAATCAGATATTTCTTCAGCACATACCCGGTCTTTCCATCGAAGCTGAACTGCTCCCATCCTTCGATATTACGTTCTACGGTCACTTCTGCATTTTCCTCAAGGATTCCCAGAACCTCAGAATCACTTTCCGAATCAGCGTGAACGTTTACCGCAGTCAATACTCTCGAAGTATAAGGGAACTCAAATTTAGCCCTCTCTATCTTATTACTCTCGATTACTATCTTTTCCTGTTCACCTGAACCGCCTTCAGCCGTTCCGTCGGACTCCCCTGTAACCTCCGCCGGAGACGTTGCCTCTAAAGCATCTGTCGCCTCGGGAATGCCCGCTGCATTGCAGGCGGCAGCTTCTGCCATCAGCACTCCCGCTACTGCCAAAATCAAAAAAATGTTCAGCCTCTTCATACTTTTTCTATAACCCCTTCTTTGTATTTAAATCTGACATGCAAATGTCACTGTATTTAACTCTTTCCTGTTACTCAACTATATAAACTCTGTCACCCAGCTCCATCACATCATAGATGTCTCTGACCCACTCATTCTTAACTCCGATACAACCCCGGGTGGCATCCATGAGCTGGCCGTTACCATGGATCTCGATACCTCCGCCGAGCCCGGTCTTTCCGGAAGGTTTTTCCAGATTCCGGTTTTCGTTCAGGAGCTCGGTAAATGTCGACTGTCCTATGATGCCTTTTTTCAGTCCATTCTCTGCATCCACTATGTTCGGATAGTTTACCTTCATTTCCTCTTTCAAGGCATCGGATACCTTCATTTCACATATATAGTAGTATCCCACAGGAGTTTTATAATCCCCCTGCTTTTCTTTGTTGCCTTCACCCGCTCCTGCAGTTGCCATGTAGGATTTTATAACCTTTCCGTTATCCCAAACCTCCAGGTAGTGGGATGACTTGTCGTAGGCAATGGCTCGTCTTCCATGGCTCGCATATTTCATAAAGGTCTTGTTAATGTTGTTGTCCTGAGGGTTAAGCTTTACGCCGTCAATGTCAACATAAGCACTTCCGTCCGGAACGAGACGGTCTCTCACCATCTCACCATTCTCATCAAAATACCTTTCAAGCCCATCCGGACATATCATGTAGCTGTTTCTTACTCCATGCAAAACCGCTGCTTCCTGTGCTTCCAGGATGCCTGCGGCATGAGCAGGATTGGACACCGGGCTGCCGAATCTGGCGACTCCGCCCAGCGCCTCTACATCCACAACTCCGTCATAATTGGGATCATCCTCGTCCTCCACAGCATAGGATGACAAAGTCATATACCCGGAAATAATGATCAGGGAAAGAAAGGCAGCTAATATACGTAAACGAGATTTCTTTCTTTTATAATTTTTCGCACACGCAAGATGCCTAATCATACTATCACCCCTTTTAACCGTAAATTCACTCAACCCTCACAATCACTGCCATATGATCTATATTCTGAAGGTTGAGCATTCATACTTCCATTTAAAGCCTTAATCTAATTCTTCCAATGCTCCCAGATACCTGTCAACATATCCAAGTATCTCGTCAGCATTATCTCCGTCTTTTATATAGGTAATGTATCCTTGCAGCGAATCTGCCTTTGCCTTCAGGACTTTCGCGCGGGAATCAACAAAAATACGGCTTTCATACTTGCTGTTTCTTGCATCCTGCATGAGATTGCAGGCTGCGCTGTTTCCATCCAGAGCTATCATGACGGACTGGCGACGCTTAAATATTTCATAGGCAAAGCTCTTGTAGGTACCAAGCGGAGATGATTCTATGGATACACGGACTCCTACATTGGCATCCCTTAGTTTATTGATCTCTTCCTCAGTGGTTGTGGCAGGCACAAAAACAAAAATCTGATATCTGTCACCGGCTTGTTCCAGCACATACTTTTCATAGCCTGTCATGGAAGGTCCCACAACGAAAAACATCTTACCGGGATCTCCCTTATTTATGAGATCATCCAACAGCTCACATTCCTGCTCACGGAGCTTCGTCACGTGATGGGCATTGTTGAAACTTCCTCCGGCAATGACTACAGGTATGAGGTCCTCCGGCATCTCCTTTATCTTATCTTTGAATTCGATGGCGCTGTCGTATTTTCTTACTCCGCCATCAAGGTCCATAAACGCCTCTGACTCGGCATCGATCCTTTCCTTAAGGAATTCTTCCGGCGACATACCCTTGCACATTGCATAGAATTTCTGGATCTTTTCATTAAACTCAACCATGGACTTACTGAGTATGGCATCCTCCGCCTTACGCATCTTTAAAAAGTCCTTATGATTAAGCTCCAGCATACGCTCCAGAGACAGCTGTTCATCAATAGAATCCGTTCCGTAAAGTGCTCCGCCGTCTGTTCCCTGGATACATGCTATACCGCTGTTTAAATACTGTTTTAATGGGTGGGTATCCAGTGTCGAAAGGTTATTGAGACGAACATTGGAAGTAATCTGGAATTCCAGCACAACCTTCAGCTCGCAAAGCTTTCTGATGAGTTCCCTGCCCTTTTCCGTATCAAGATCCGCAGTATAAAGTCCGTGACCTATTCTCATATGAGGAAAATTCTGATCCTCTGCCAATGCTTCCTCAACGCATTTAATACTGTTGAAAACATTATCCGGAAGGGAATCATTTTCACCTGCATGGATCCTCACAACATAGGACGGTATGTCCTTCGCTATCTTAACGATAGCTCCGATAACCGATTTAAGCTCGAGGATATCATTGATCTCCTCGCCCACAAAATCACTTCCCGCAATATATGGATCCACAGCCACGGCCTTCAGCACCTGAAGATTCTCAGTGAAATAATTGCC
>JAILDF010000299.1 GCA_024689585.1 Oribacterium sp. | reverse complement strand
CAGAACCTGCTGGAAACGCTGTATGGTCTACGCCGACGGTGAAGATGATGGGAATAGCCAAACAGCACCACCGTCGAGGACAGCAGTGTAGCGTTTCCATCAGAACCCGTCAAGGGCAAGCCCCTGCGGGGTGGCTGCTTTATTGCCTCTGGCTCCGAATCCGGGAACAGTCAGGAAGCAGTTCGAGTCTTCTGATTATGCGATGAACTCACGGCGGCGTTGCTCTTCTCTTAATCGTCGGAGTTCATTTGCACGGGCCCGTTTTCTTGCAAGGTATTCAGCTGATGGCTGCGGTCGATTACATAACGGCACCACGATGTCCGAGCACTTCAGATAGATTAGGGCAATCATGTTATGAAGATTTCTGAAGCCCCTTGCCAGCTTGATAAGCCCCTTGATGGTTGTGTTTGTTGACTCGCTCTTTGCGCTGTTGGCCTGGCACTTTATGGCGTTTAGAATGTTTTCTTTGTGGCGATTCTCGATCTTGTCGGCGAGCTCCTTCATAGGCTTGAGTTCTGAGTTTTTTGCATCGTCAATCCACTTTGCAAGTTCAGTGGCTGCCTGCTCCGGATCTCTCATATCAAAAAAAGCTCAGAAACAGCGTAATTACGTGGTTTCTGAGCTCTTTTTTAATTTAAGTACTGGCAATAAAAAAAGCTGGTAACCGGAATCGGACCGGTGACCTCCGCACTACCAATGCGACGCACTACCGACTGTGCTATACCAGCATTTGCTCTCTCAAGTGAGAACTTACTAAATTTAGCATATGGACATACCAATGTCAATATTGAGTTGAAAAATTGATAAAGTTCAGGCAGTGGACCGGGGGGAATTCACAACTGCCTGCACCAGTTCAGTGCATATTTCCTGAACAGTCTTTCCGTCTGTTGCAATGATGATATCGGCAGCAGCTTCATACTTTGCGCTTCTCTTCTCCTGGAGACTCCGGATGAATTCAACATTCATGTTGCCGTTGAGGATTGGGCGCTCGCCGGAATCCTTTACTCTTTCCAGAGTTGTTTCCGGGGTTGCGGTGAGCAGGACTATAGTGCTGCCTTTTTTCAGGTTCATAACATTTTCTTCCCGAAGAACCGCTCCTCCGCCGCAGGAAATGATGATGCCGCTTGATTTCTGGAGGTCAAGGATGACCTCGCTCTCGCATTTTCTGAAATAGTCTTCACCGTGCTTTTCGAAGATTTCCTTTATGGGCATGCCTTCACGACGGACTATCTCGGCGTCTGTATCCACTTCTGTCATTCCCAGCATATCTTTTAGGTAAGAGGAAACAGTGGACTTTCCGGCTCCCATAAAACCAATTAGAGCGATGTTCTTTTTCTTCATTTCTTCAATGGTATGAGCGTTTATCAATTATGATTCCTCCTGGTTTATATAGGCAATTACTACAATAATAGTATTTCCGTGTGTATGATTCCGATGTACTGTTCTGTCATTGTGTTTAGTTAGTCAATTAAGCTCGCTTTGCGAGGGCCGGTGATACTGAGAAATGCTTATACACTAAAATATTTCTCCTTCACGATCTCCACCGGCATCTTCTTTCCGGTCCAGAGCTCGAAGGCAGCGGCTCCCTGGTAAAGCAGCATGTACATGCCGTTAAAAGCATTTAGCCCGCACTCTTCTGCCATCTCAAGAAGCTTTGTTTTTCGCGGATTGTAAATGACATCGGAAACTGTCAGTTTCTCGTTCATTCCGATGGCTCTTTCAGTAAGCCACGAAGCGTCCTTTATGAGATTTCCCTCCGGGTTTGGTGCCATGCCAACGTTTGTGGCATTGATGAGGAGCACAGATTCAGAAATCTCCCTCTTCATTACCTCATCCTCGTAATCAAAAACTGTGACCTTGCAGGAAGTGGATTCATGTATCTTTTTTATGGTTGACGCTGTTCTGTCCTTGAATCTGCTTCCTGCGCGTTCAAAAACAGAAATCTCCTTTGTGCCATCAAGTGCCAGCTGGGTAAGCACTGCTATTCCTGCACCGCCTGTTCCAAGCAGAGTGATCTTCTTGCCAATGTAATCAACCCCGGCCTGTCGAGCTGATTCTGTAAATCCGATTCCGTCAGTGGTGTGTCCGGTGACGGTTCCGTCATTTTCGATAACCACGGTATTTACGCTTTCCGCAATTTTTGCGGCAGGGCTCAGTTTGTCGCAAAGAGCCACAGCCTCGGTTTTAAGGGGCATGGTGAGGTTAAAGCCTCTCACTCCCATCGTCTTGAAACTGTCCAATACTCCGCGAAGTTCCCCCTCTTTTACGTCAAAGGCAAGGTAGCAGTAATCAAGATTAAGCTGCCTAAAGCCTTCGTTATGCATGGCGGGTGAAAGACTGTGAGCTACAGGACTGCCCAGAAGGCAGATCATCTTTGTATGTCCGGATATATCCATATCTAATCTCTTTCCGCTATCATACGACTTTATCTGTCAGATATGGACATGGTCATTTATGGTAGCTAAAAATAATCAAATGAGTTGAATAGTTTCAGTGCCCTCTGGGCACATTTCCCAATAGATTCTTTTCGTAGGTTCTGTCTGCTTTCATCAGGTTAATGAAAACCACCAGGAGCACGATTCCTGCACCCCAAATGGATTTATAGCTTACCAGTCGGCATCCCAGAGTACCAACAAAGGCTCCTGCAAGGAAAATGAGGAGCATGCTGAGATGGAGCTTCCATCGTCTTGCTGCCTCCGGATTTTCGTCACGAAAGGCCTTTACCAGGTTTGAACCAAACTGTCGTATGTGATTGGTACAAAAGGTGGTAGCCATACCTATACCCTCAGACTGCCTGAAGGTGTTGAATTGCATGGCACAGATAAAGTTAAGAGTAACCTGACAGATCTGATCCGGCCATTCTGCCGGCATAAGTCCTAACAAAATTACGGCAATTAATTCGATGCCTACAAGGATGGTGTCCCATCGCAGCAGGTGATATTTCTTAACCTCCTTTGCCAGAACCTCTGAAAGGATGGTTCCACCCAGGTAGGCGGCAAATGGTATCAGGTAGTAAGCGGCCTTTCCGTAGTTACCGTTCCCTAAGTTTAAGCCAAGGAGAACAACATTGGCAGTCTGTGCATTACAGAAAACGCCTCCGCGAATGTTGTAGGTATAAGCACCGTAATAGCCTCCCACAAATATAAGTGACCAAAAGACCCATATCTTCTCGCACTCCAGAAATTCTTCCTTCTCTGATTTTGTTTCCATAAATTCTCCAAAATAGATTCGTAAACGTAATTAACTGCCATTTCTGAGTTAGCCTGGTTTGCGTTTACTCGTAAACAATTAATGTAGTGTAAGTATGCTCATTAACGAGTTTTAATAATAAATGTCTCCCCTAGGATAACCCTTTTTTTTATAAAATAAAAGTCGGGCACTATACCCGACTTTTATATCTTATATTATGTTTGAGATTTTATACATCATCCATTCAGTCTCTGGCGCACTATCTCATAAGCGAGAACTCCGCAGGCAACAGAAGCATTTAGTGAATCAATGTTTCCGAACATGGGGATGGAGGCAACCATATCACACTTCTCCTTCACGAGTCGTGATACGCCTTCACCCTCATTTCCGATAACCAGACCGATGGCACCCTTTAGGTTCAGCTTATACATCTGCTCACCATCCATATCGGCACATACGAACCAAAGCCCTTCCTTTTTCAGATCCTCTATGGTCTGTCCGATATTTGTAACCTTGGCAACCTTAGTGTATTCCAGGGCACCGGCTGAAGTTTTTGCAACTGTTGAGGTGAGACCCACAGCCCTTCTTTCGCGAATTATTACGCCGTGAGCGCCTGCAAGATTAGCCGTACGGATCATGGCACCGAGATTGTGAGGGTCTTCTATACCGTCCAGGATAAAAAGAAACGGGCTCTCATTTTTCTCCCTGGCATAGTTCAGAATCTCTTCCACTGTGCTGTAGTGGAAAGCAGCAAGATATGCTATAGCACCCTGATGTGAACCCTGACCGGCGATTTCATCCAGTCTTTCCTTTTTAACGAATTCCGGTTTGATACCGGCCTTCTTTGCTTCTCTTATGATGGTGGAAACAGGACCGTCATGAACACCGTCCTGCAGAAACAGACGGTCAACTGTCTTTCCTGCACGGAAGGCTTCGATAACCGGATTCCGACCAATGATGGTAAATTGTTCGTCTCTCATATATAGGCCTTTCAAAAGTTAATAATTCAGGTATTGTTAGTTGAATTTTGATTGGTAA
>JAILDF010000275.1 GCA_024689585.1 Oribacterium sp. | reverse complement strand
TAAGGAGTAAACCATGAGAGAAAAAATCTTAACCATCATAGAAAAGAATTCCCGACTTACAGTCAAGGATATCGCAAGTATCCTGGGTGAGTCTGAGGCCAAGGTTGCCGCAGAGATAGAGGCAATGGAAAATGAACATATAATTTGCGGATATCATACTCTTATAAACTGGGACAAAACCCAGGATGAGAGAGTTGATGCTCTTATAGAAGTAAAGGTAACACCTCAGCGCGGACTGGGATTTGACTCCATAGCACAGCGTATATATCAGTATGATGAAGTTGATGCGGTTTATCTTATGTCAGGTTCCTTTGATTTTACCGTGCTTATAAGCGGAAAAACCATGAAGGAGGTTGCATCCTTCGTATCCAGCAAGCTTTCTCCTATGGATTCCGTGCTTTCAACTGCTACACATTTTGTACTTAAGAAATATAAAGATCATGGCACCGTTATAGAACAGCCAAGAGTTGACGAGAGAATGAAGGTATCACCATGAGAAATCCATTGAACAGTAAGATCACGGGTATACAGCCCAGTGGTATAAGAAAATTTTTTGATATAGTTTCGGAGATGAAGGACGCCATATCCCTCGGAGTCGGTGAGCCTGATTTTGATACTCCGTGGCATATAAGAGAAGAGGGTATACATTCTCTCGAGAGAGGAAGAACCTTTTATACTTCCAACTCCGGTCTTAAGGAATTGAGAGAAGAGATTACCAGGTATATAAAGAGAAAGTACAAGGTGGACTATAATCCGGTGACAGAGACCCTGGTAACTGTAGGCGGATCAGAGGCCATAGATATGGCTCTCAGGGTAATGCTGGATCCCGGGGATGAGGTGCTGGTACCTCAGCCCAGCTACGTTTCCTATGTTCCCTGCACCATTATGGCAGGGGGTACACCTGTGCCTATAGAGCTTGAGGAAAAGGATGAGTTCAGACTGACACCGGAGAAGCTTCAGGAAAAGATCACACCGAAGACAAAGGTGCTGGTACTCCCCTTCCCCAACAATCCTACGGGAGCAATTATGGAGAAGGAGGATCTCGAGAAGATCATACCTATCATCGAAGAGCACGACCTCTTTGTTATTACGGATGAAATCTACAGTGAACTAAGCTACAAGGGAACTCCCTCCAGCATCATCGAGTTTCCGGGAATGCGTGAGAGAACTGTTTATATCAACGGTTTCTCCAAGGCTTATGCTATGACCGGATGGAGACTTGGATACTGCTGCGGACCTCAGATCATAATGCAGCAGATTCTCAAACTTCATCAGTTCGCTATCATGTGCGCTCCCACAACTTCACAGTATGCTGCTACTGAAGCCCTGAAAAACGGTGACGATGATGTAGCCAAGATGAGAGAGTCGTATAATGAGAGAAGAAGATATCTGGTGACACGTTTGAGAGAGATGGGCATGGAGTGTTTTGAGCCTTATGGGGCTTTCTATGTATTTCCGTCCATCAAACGCTTTAATATGAGTTCGGAGGAATTTGCAACGAGACTTCTTCAAGAAGAAAAGGTGGCTCTCGTTCCGGGTACCGCCTTCGGGGATTGCGGCGAAGGATTTTTGCGTATCTCCTATGCTTATTCGCTTCAGGATCTGAAGAAGGCTCTGGACAGGATAGAAAAATTTGTGAGCAGACTGAAATAAACAGATAATCCACGGGGATTCTTTTGAGGTACTCAAAACCATATGGCTTACATGGTAAATTTTTGGTAGTAACGAAAGAATCCTTTATCGACTGATGACCATTGCAGAATATTTTTTACAAACGGAGGAAATATGGCCTGGTACGATAGTGCAATTTTTTATCATATGTATCCCCTTGGTATGGTGGGAGCTGAAAAAGTAAACGATGGCGGAAAAGTGAGACGCCGCTTTGATCAGCTTACGGCTTTTATCCCCTATCTTAAGGTACTGGGATGTGACGCCATATACATTGGACCGCTCTTTGAGTCAGGAAGTCATGGGTATGACACCACTGATTACAAAACCGTAGACCGTAGACTGGGTACCAATGAAGACTTTCGGAAATTTGTGGATACGGCCCATAATTACGGCATCCACGTAATAGTTGATACAGTTTTTAATCACACAGGCAGAGACTTTTTTGCATTTAAAGATATAAGGGAAAAGGGACCGGACAGTCAGTATAAGGACTGGTACAAAGGCATCAATTTCGGAGGTCGTTCACCGAGAGGTGATAATTTCGGCTATTCCGCATGGCGCGGGGCATGGGAGCTTCCGGAGCTTAACTTCAACAATGAGCATATGCGGAAATATCTCATAGAAGTGGTACAGTATTGGGTAGATACCTTTGATATCGACGGATTGAGGCTTGACTGTGCTGATGTTCTGGATATCAACTTCCAAAAGTCCTTAAGATACTTCACGACCCAGATGAAGCCTGATTTCTGGCTCATGGGTGAGGTTATACATGGGGAGTATCCAAGGTGGGTTAATGCCGAGACCCTGCATTCAGTCACAAACTATGAGCTTCATAAATCCATCTACAGTGGATTTAACAGCCACAATTTCTTTGAGATTGCACATAACTTAAACCGGAATATGAATATTGCGAGGGATCTGTATCTGTTCCTTGAGAATCATGATGTGGACCGCATCGCTTCAAAACTTGAAAATAAAGATAACCTTAAGCCCTGTTACATGGCTCTTTTCACCATGCCGGGCAAGCCTTCGATTTACTATGGCGGTGAATTTGGACTGGAGGGCAGGAAAAAGGACGGGTGTGATGACAGTCCTCTGAGACCTTCCATAAACATTGACGAAATGAAGCCCAACAGCTTTACTTCCTTTGTTGCCAAGCTTGCGGAAATACATGGTAAAAATTCAGAGCTTCACATGGGACAGTATAAAGAGCTTTATCTCCAATGTAAGCAATGGGCATATGCCCGCGTAGATACAAACAGTGCGGTTATAACGGCACTTAACAATGCCGAAGAACCGGCAGTATTCTATGTAACCCTGCCTGTGAAGGGTAATGTTGCTTTTGATCTCATTACAGAAGAGGAGATTGAGATCGAACAGGACGACAGGATCATGATAAATCTTGAACCGAATTCGGGAAAGATTATAAAGATAAAATGATATATATAATTTTTTAATGGAGGAGAAGAATGTCAGCTAGGTCATCAAGAAGAAAAAAAGTAACTAAACCCAAGGCAGAAAAAAGTAACGCAGTGATAAAAAATACACCTGCGCCCGCAGTCTCCGTTGATGCACCAAAACCCAAGAGGCAGGATATGGAAGAATTGGATCCCGTATTTTTAACTCAGTTAGACCGTTATCTTTTTGGAGAAGGCAGAAATTACAAGATTTACCAGAAGATGGGAGCACATCCGGCTGTACTGAACGGAAAAAAGGGAATGCATTTTGCTGTCTGGGCACCTCATGCCAAGGCGGTAGCCATCGTTTGCGACAGAAACGGATGGGATGTGGAAGCGAATTATATGCTTCCTCTGGAGGACAGCGGAATATATGAAGGCTTTATAGAGAACATGGGTTATGATGAGCTTTATAAGTTCGCCATACATACCCAGAGAGGCGAGATATTATATAAGGCCGATCCTTATGCATTCTCTGCAGAATACAGACCCGGAACTGCATCCAAAACTGCTGATGTGGCAGGGTATCCCTGGGGTGATGGTGAGTGGCTCAGCAAAAGAGCTGCAACTCCTACATTTGCACAGCCCATGGCTATTTACGAATGTCATATAGGCTCATGGCGTAAGAAAGACCGGGAAGAGAAGAACGGTTTCTATAATTACAGAGAGGCAGCAGATGAGCTTGCACAGTACTGTAATGATATGGGATACACTCATGTGGAGCTCATGGGAATAGCCGAACATCCTCTGGATGCAAGCTGGGGTTATCAGGTTACCGGTTATTTTGCACCTACCAGCAGATACGGTTCTCCTAAGGATTTCATGTACATGGTGGATCATCTTCACCAGAAGGGAATCGGAGTAATCCTTGACTGGGTACCTGCTCACTTCCCGAAGGATGCCCAGGGACTTGCGGATTTTGACGGAACCCCTACCTATGAATATCCGGATCCACGTATGGGAGAGCATCCTGACTGGGGTACAAAGATATTTAATTACAGCAAGAATGAGGTAAAGAATTTCCTCATCGGAAATGCTCTTTACTGGTATGACGAGTACCATATAGACGGACTTCGCGTTGATGCGGTTGCATCAATGTTATACCTTGACTATGGACGTAAGGATGGCCAGTGGTGTCCGAACAAGTTCGGAGGCAACGGCAATCTTGACGCCATGGAGTTCTTCAAGCATCTCAATTCCATAATACGCGGAAGAAAAGACGGAACAATGATCATCGCAGAGGAGTCCACAGCCTGGCCTAAGGTAACAACTCCTCCCGAGGATGACGGTCTCGGATTTACCTATAAGTGGAATATGGGCTGGATGCATGACTTCCTTGATTACATGAAGCTGGATCCGTTATTCCGTAAGGGCGCACATAACCTTATGACATTCGGTATGAGCTATGCCACTGCCGAAAAATTCATTCTTGTACTTTCACATGATGAGGTAGTGCATCTTAAGTGCTCCATGATAAACAAGATGCCCGGAATCTATGAGGATAAGTTCAGGAATCTTAAGTGCGGTTATCTGTTCATGTTTGGCCATGCCGGAAAGAAGCTTCTGTTTATGGGACAGGACTTTGCCCAGCTCCATGAGTGGAATGAGAATGTGGCTTTGGACTGGTATCTAATCGATGAACCATGGCATAAGAATGTCCATAATTTCATGAGGGATCTCCTTCATATGTACAGAAAATATCCTGCTTTGTGGGAGCTTGATGACAGCTGGCAGGGATTTGAGTGGGTCAATGCTGACGATAACGACAGATCCATATTCAGCTTCATACGTAAGGACAAGACCGGAAAGAACAGCCTTCTCTTCGTTATCAATATGACTCCTATGGAAAGAAAGGACTACATGGTAGGAGCACCTGTAAAGACCAAATATACTTTGATCCTTGATGAAAACGGAAATACAAGAGCGGATTCAAAGAATGTTTATCTTGCAGAAAAAGGAGAATGCGACGGTAAACCGTTCCGTATCAAATATTCATTACCGGCCTACGGATGCGCAGTATTCAGGTTCAATTACTGATAATAAAAAATTTGTTATTTTTTTAACGATTTTTGTTTCCTTTTGGAAAGCACTGTAGTATGATAGGTTTATCCAAAGAACGGATGGACATTTTTAGAAAGACAGTATAGACATAAGGGTTATATGTAAAGGAGACAGGAACATGGCAAGAGAGTTATTATCACAAAAAGCAACTCAGAGTGTTTATCGCGACGGAGATAAAATCTTAAAGATATTTGCCAAAGATTTTGACAAGTCTGAAGTTTTCCATGAGGCATTTATCAACACTCGTGTTGAGAATATTGACGGGATAAACGTACCAAAGATAACCGGTGTCAGATTTGAAGACGGACAGTGGATCATCGAAAAAGAGTATGTTGAAGGAAAGACACTTCAGCAGCTTATGGATGAAAACCCGGATAAGCTTGATGAGTATATCGGAAAGATGGTAGACCTTCAGCTTCTTATGTTCACAAAGAAGGCACCTCTTCTCCAGAAGCTGAGAGACAAGCTGACCTATCAGATCAACGGATTAAACACCATTGATTCAAGCACCAGATATGAGCTTCTTACAAGACTTGAATCTATGCCAAAGCACTTTAAGCTTGTTCACGGAGATTTCAGACCTTCAAACATCATCGTTAAGGATGACGGAAGTATGTATCTCATTGACTGGGTACATGCTTCACAGGGTAATGCCAGTGCGGATGTTGCAAGAACTTATACCATTCTGTATCTTAAGAATAAGGATGCAGCTGAGAAGTATTATGCTGATTTCTGTGCAAAGACAAATACAGATAAGAGCTATGTACATAAGTGGCTGCCTATCGTTGCAGCAGCAAATCTTACCAAGAACAGACCGGAGGAGAAGGAGATTCTCGAAAACTGGCTTAATGTTGCAGATTTAATGTAAACAAAGTATGATGAAACCGTCGCCGAGAGGCGACGGTTTTTTCGTGATAAAGACGTCAAGCGGGCGTTGTGATTTTACCAAACTCACATTTGACGGCTAACGGGAAATCGAGTAGGAAATAATCTCTGCTCGATTTTATAGGAAAGGGTTTGATATGGAAACAACATTCAGCAGAACTGAACTGCTTCTCGGAAGGGAAGCTATGGATAAGCTAAATAATAAAAGAGTTATAGTTTTTGGAGTAGGGGGCGTCGGGGGATATGTATGCGAAGTTCTGGCAAGAACCGGTGTAGGCAGCATTGACCTGGTGGATAATGACACAGTTAATGAATCCAATATCAACCGTCAGATCATAGCCACGAGAAAAACCATCGGAAGATATAAAGTTGATGTAATGGCAGAAAGGATCAACGACATAAATCCCGGGTGCAGAGTTAAGGCACACAGGATGTTTTTTCTTCCCGAAAACAGTCATGAATTTGATTTTCGGGAATATGACTATGTTGTTGATGCTGTAGATACCGTAACAGCAAAGATACAGATAATAACAGCCTGTAATGAAGCCGGGACTCCGGTGCTAAGCAGTATGGGGGCAGGAAATAAACTGGATCCAACAAAATTTCAGGTTGCTGACATATATAAAACCTCTATTGATCCACTGGCCAGGGTTATGCGCCGGGAACTGAAAAAAAGAGGAATCAGGAAGCTTAAAGTTGTTTTCTCCACAGAATTACCTTTAAAACCGAAGGACAATGTGGAAAAAGCGCCTGAGGAGCAGGTGGCTCCCGCTTCTTCAGAGTCTGCTTCAGGAGCTTTCAAAAAAGCAACCCCCGGATCTGTGGCATTTGTCCCATCTGTTGCAGGAATGATAATTGGTGGAGAAGTTATAAAGGATCTTATAAAAGACTAGAAAAAACTTCCGGATATTATTAAAATAAAGAAAGGTATTTAATTTTGCGGGGTTTGAGAAATATTCAGATAATCCTTAATAAAACCACTGCTTTATTGATGGTGACTACAGAATGATTTTTTAAATCGTGAGGTGATTTTATGAAGAGATGGTATAGTGAAGAGAGGGTTGTATTACTTTTAAAGCAGGAAGATTTTGCATCCATATATCCCAGATACCTTAAAAGCAACATAAAGTATATACAGGGTGAGTGGTTGAAGGATATGAGAGATCCCAACACACCCAGTGTCACCATGGAGCAATTTGTTAACCGGGATATTGTTGGTTCAGTCAAATGGATAAGAGCCGAGTTTGCCGGAAGCAAGGGGGATGAGGATTCCCAGTTTTTTGATCTTTATGCCGTTGACGGAAATAAGGAAGGGGTCAGCATAGTGTTTACTCCTTTTATTTCCGTTGATGGTTTCGGAAATACAGGCTTTAACAATAAAAGAATAAAGACTGATCTTTCAGAATTGGACAAGGTTTACTATGTTCTTCCGAACAGGCCGGAGTTCAGTGATATGATAGGGGCTATTTCCGGAAAGGCTTATTCTGCCATCGCACTCAATCAGGAGTTTAGAAAAAAGCTTGGTGAGTATCTGCCCGACGACTTTGCGTTGGAAAAACATATCGGAATACTGAATTATACCTACGAAAGAGATCTGGATGCAGAAGCAAAAGCGGCAGAGGAGGCTAAAGCAGCAGAAGAGGCTAAAGCTGCATCGGAAGCCGGGGATAAGGAAGCATCAGAGTAATACTGCGGATAATAACTTCATATCACTATTTGTGATGCCGTTTTATGGCAGAATGGAGATTGATTTGTATTATGCAACTTGAGCCTCATCAGGCATTTTATGCATAATGAGGTCAAGTGCTATCATGAGAGACAGGCCGGCTTCTAAAGCCAGGATCAGAGGGAGAGTTTTTCTGAAGATAAAAGCACCTTTCAGGAACCAGACCAGAGAGGGAATCGCGATCATAAGAAGAACAGAAAGCAAAATCTTTCCCTTCAGAGAATGATCCCCGGATTTAGAATCAAGCCTGTCTTTTATTGTTGCTTCATTCTGTAAAGCTTCGGTATTTCTGCTTTCCTTTGACTTATGGATCTGCGGGAATGTAAAAATACCGAACAGCTTCGGATCCTCGGGTTCTGCCAGATTACGAACCTCCACACTTTGAGAAAGGTCATTAACAGGGTAGTTATCCTTGCCGTAATCTGAAGGAAAGGAAATATTTCCTGCATTGGTTTCCGGATACCGGGAGGCAGAAGACAGGGACATTCTATCAGAGGATATTCCGGAGAACTCCTCTTCCTTTTCACCCTTAAGCTGGGCCTTCAGCTTCATAAATTCGATATCCTCACTTGATTCATTACTGCCCATAAGAGCTGCAGAAGGAACTTTACTGTTATTGTTCAGGATTATCCCGGCATCCACAGGTCTGAAAATTCCATCCCGGGAAATGAGATCCGGCTGTTTTTTTGTATTACCGGCAGAAACATTCTTCAGCTCCTTCTCTTTTTCAATGTTTGTGCGCACGATTCGCATGAGATCGGTTAACTGATAGAATTCCTTGCCGGTTTCCTGGAATAAGGAATAGCCGATGATGACGGCTCTGTCATCTTCATAATCAATATGCTTCAAAACATATGTGAGAAGCTCTGTGAGTTCATCCCGGAAAACCTTGTTATATGTCGGAATCAGAGTAAAAAGCCACTTGTTATTATCCGGATTGTAGAAAACGGAAGATGGGGAAAGAAATACGGAGTTTTCAGAAATCATATACTCTTCCAGGGAAGAAAGAAAATCATTGAGACACTCCATAAAGATCGAGAT
>JAILDF010000266.1 GCA_024689585.1 Oribacterium sp. | reverse complement strand
TTCTTTTCCTTTAAGTAATCCATGATATCGCTGTACATGGACTCCGGCATTACCGAAGGAATGCTTCCGGCAAGTACCAGGATGTCTCCCTCTGTAAGCTTACTAAGCTGTTTGTAAAGCTTGTCGATCTCATCCTTTCCGATAGCCGGTCCCATACCGTTTATCTCCGATTCTTCGTTGCTCCGGAGCTTTACATTGATTCTGGAAATACCGCTTGCTACTTCAATGAAATCCGATTTGACATTTTTAACCGCCAGAAGTCTTTCGATCTCACGACCGGTAAAGCCTGCCATAAATCCCAGAGCCATACTCTCAAGTCCCAGATTCTGAAGAACCATGGAAACATTGATGCCCTTGCCGCCCGGGAACATTAACTCGGTGTTGGTCCGGTTGGTCATTCCAACCTTGAAGTCCTCAACCGAAACTATATAGTCCAGGGACGGATTAAATGTTACCGTATAGATCACTGCTCATACCTCCATAACATTCTTTTTATCTTTATATTTTTTTGTTGCATGATCGGTTATTACCGTTGCACTTTCAAAGACTCCGAAGGTGATGGATGCCACATTGTCAAATTTGCTTCTGTCACACAGAACATAAGAAGTTCTGCACTGTCTCATGGCAGCCCGTTTAACCATTGCTTCCTTAAGCTCCGGGGTTGTAAAGCCTTTTTCAATGCTTACACCATTGGCTCCGAAAAAACCTTTTGTAAAGTTATACTTAAGAAGTGACTCAATGGCTTCTTCACCAACGATTGCTTCGGTCAGGTTTTTGAACTCCCCACCTAAGATAGAGACTCTGAATCCATTTGCCGAAAGCTGCATCGCAAGCGGAAGTGAATTCGTTACATAAATGCTGCTCCGGCTAGCAAGATAGGGAAGCATCCTTGCGGTAGTTGTACCTGCGTCAATGTAGACGAAATCATTGTCTGTGATAAGTGATGCAGCATAAGCTCCTACCTTTTGCTTGGCGTCAACATTAAGCTCCATTCTGTTGCTTACGCTGTCGTCATGGGTAAAAAGTGAACCCTTAAGACTGGTTGCACCTCCACGAACGCGTTTCAAAAGTCCGTCCTTGTCAAGCAGTGACAGATCTCTTTTTATGGTTGATTCTGACACGTTCAATTGTTCCATCAGTTCAGCAATAGTGGCTGTTCCCGCCGAATCCACCACGGAAAGAATCCTCACAAATCTTTCCTCGGCCAGCATTTTTTCACCTCCATTCTCATCTGAAAACCTGAAAATCTTTATATGTGTTATATAGATTTCAAGTTATCCAAATCTATACTCTTTTGTTGATTTTCGTTCAACTTCGTTCATCTGAGGTTATTATAAATCACGCACTCGGTCATCTTCAATCATTTTCGTTCAGTTCCGCTAACGAAAAATTGTACGTGTTTTTGTGCAATTTGACGAAAGATTAACAAAGTGTTTTGGGCATCAAAAAAGGAGGGGCAACTGCCCCTCCAACATATTTTACTCCGGAAGTCCCTGCATATATTTATCCATATCTTCTGCAATCTGCTTTGATACATTTACGGCTGCAACTACTGTCTTCGCACCGGTAACAACATCGCCTGAAGCAAATACACCGGGCATCGTTGTCTCACCGTTCTCATCTGTTTCGAGAGTTCCCTTATCATTGAGCTTGAGCTCCTGATCTCTTGTTACCAGACGATCCTTCGGAACCTGGGAAACAGATATGATAACGAAATCACAGGGAACCTCAACAGCCTGATCTTCATGTACGGTGCCCTTGCCTTCCTCATCATAGGTAACAGGAGCCATGACTATGCAATCATCCTTTATCTCGAGAGGTGACTGGCAGTACTCAAACTTAACGCCGTCAAGCTTTGCGTACTCAAGCTCCTTTGGAGATGCTGATGCTGTATCTCTTCTTACATATACAGTAACATTTCTTGCACCCTTGCGGATGGCTGTACGGGCTGCATCCATGGCTGCATTACCTGCACCGATGATGGCAACATTCTCACCTATGTAGTAGACATCCGGATTGTTGAGATAATTGATAGCGTAGGCTACATTACCAAAGGACTCACCCGGGATACGAAGGTGCTTGGGACGCCATGCACCGGTTCCGATAAATACCGACTTATATCCATCAGCAAAAAGATCCTTTATGCTGGTTGAGCCACCGATGTTGTAGTTGGGACGGAACAGAATTCCGAGCTCATGAAGTCTCTTTGCATATCTGTCAAGTATTGTTCTGGGAAGACGGAACTCAGGAATACCGTATCTCATGACACCACCGAGCTTCTCACGACCCTCGAAGATAGTGATCTTATAACCCTTCTGTGCAAGAAGAACTGCAATGGTGATTCCTGCAGGACCTCCGCCGATAACTGCAACCTTCTTTCCGTTGTAGGGCTTCTTCTCAAGCTTGATACGCTCGAAGCAGGAGTCTGAAATATAGTTCTCTATAGCGGAGATATGAACCGGAGTTTCCTTGATTCCGCGGACGCAGTGTCCTTCGCACTGTTTCTCATGATCGCATACCAGTGAGCATACGATTGAAAGCGGATTGTTATTGAAAAGCATTACCGCTGCATCCATCATCTGCTCTTCCTTGAGAAGTCTGATCATCTCCGGAATGTTTGTATTAATGGGACAACCGGTACGGCAACGCGGGTTCTTGCACTGAAGGCAACGATTTGCTTCGTCTAAAACATGTACAGCCATAAATATCTCCTCTCTTTACAGATAATCTCAAAAATCAAATATTAAATTAACTATTTATGTGTTCTTGATTACCTTAATAAGAAAGAAGTTAAGAGTCAATAAAAGTTAATTTATTGACATGGATTTTTGCTTTTAATACAAAACAGAATTGCCCACAGAAAAGTTCACCGGCTGAACCATTACTTTAATGTTATACAGTATATATTATCCTTATCTTCTCCCGATCTTGTGAAATGAAGTTCACAGCCCTTTTGTCTCAATGCTTTAAGCCTGCGAAGACTCTCCCCTGAGAGCCTTTCTCCCGGGACGATGATCGGGATACCGGGAGGATAACAGTATACATACTCTGCGGAAATCCTGTCCTTTGCTTCTGTAAACCCCAAAACCTTTCCTTCAGATTCTGCCGCTTTCTGTAGTGTTGTCACCTGTTCGGATGGTGTAATCCCGTAAGGAAAACAATATCCGATGGTCTTCCGCTCAGTTACTGATTCTTGCAAAACAGCATCCTGTATTAAATTATTCTTTAAATATGACCCACCATCCAATTGCAGTTTCACACCGTTTTCAGGAATATAACCTTCCGACCTGTCAAGCTCCAAAAGAGCCTCGGTGAGTTTCTTTAGTGCTTCTCTACGATCCCCGGGACCTGTCATGGCAAGGAGATTTTTACCTTCCTGCATTTCGAATTCAAACCGATACTTTTCTCTCAGGATTTCCGTCAGGTCACTGCCTTCAAAATGGGTACCTTCAAAATTTATAAGTATCTTGCTTTTATCATGACAAAAAAAGTCATGATCTTTCAGCTCATCATTACCATGGCAGAGCACTTTAAAATACTTAAGATCCTTTATTTTTTTATCAAAGTCATCAAGCATTCTCGACCATCC
>JAILDF010000236.1 GCA_024689585.1 Oribacterium sp. | reverse complement strand
CAGGGCATTTCTGTCCACGACATTTCTACGAACCTGTCTGAATCAACAGTAAAAAAGCGAATAGAAAAAGTATAGTTTTAGTTAGGCAAAACAAACATCTTTGATTAAAAAATTAATGAAAGATATTTCTACTATATCATTGACTAATCAATTAAATATGGGTAGAGTGTTATTAATTGAAAACGGTTATTACATCAGTTTCCGAGGACACCGGAAACGATGAACTAAAGAAAAGGAGAGTACGAAAAATGAAGACATGGGTTTGTTCAGTATGCGGATATGTTTACGAGGGTGAGACACCACCAGAGGCTTGTCCTCTCTGTAAGGCACCTGCATCAAAGTTCGTTGAGCAGGCAGGAGAGATGACATGGGCAGCTGAGCACGTAATCGGCGTTGCATCTGATGCTCCTGAAGATATCAAGGCAGACCTTCGCTCAAATTTTGAAGCTGAGTGCACAGAGGTTGGAATGTATCTTGCTATGTCAAGAGCAGCCTTCCGTGAAGGTTATCCTGAGATCGGTGAGTACTACAGGACAGCAGCATTTGAAGAGGCAGAGCATGCAGCTAAGTTTGCAGAGCTTCTCGGCGAGTGCGTATCAGCATCTTCAAAGGAGAATCTTACAGTTCGTGTAAAGGCTGAGAACGGCGCTACCATGGGTAAGACTGATCTTGCTAAGAGAGCTAAGGCTCTTAACCTTGATGCAATCCATGACACAGTGCATGAAATGGCTCGTGACGAGGCAAGACACGGCAAGGCATTTGCTGGACTTCTCAAGAGATATTTCGGCTAATGCATACGGATAAAGAAAATGATTTCACAAGACAGCTGATGGCGTTTACATTCTTCTATGCTGTTTTCATATATGTCTTATGTCTGGGATTTTACTTACTGGACAGACATATCAAGCAGAAAGAAATCAGTGGATAATTGGGGGTTCGTTGATTTCGCGGATACATTGAGGATGTAAATCTAAGCTGAATGAAGAGGGAACGGAGTGATCTGTTTCCTCTTTTTTGCTCAGTACACCATAGGAGATTAATATGGCTTGCGATGTAAAACCCGGCGGAATGAAAAGGTACCTTGCCGGAGACATCATATTTAAGGAAAAGGAAATTCATCCATACATGTACAAGGTGCTGAAAGGCAGTGTGGCCCTGTACGTAAATCACGAGAAAGAACATGAGAATGTTTTGGGAATCCTCGAGGAAAACAGATTTTTCGGGGAGATATCAATGCTTACGGGGCGGCCGCAGGTTTATACGGCGGTTGCATTAAACGACGTTCTTTTGATGCGGGTAAGCGAGGAGCAGCTGGAGTCCTTCCTCAGTGAAAACCGGGGCAACACCCTGGGCATCATGAAAAGCATGGCAAGGATCATAGTCACCCAGAGCCTGGACATCTCCATGCTCATGGAGGATCTGAATGAGATACTTAAGGACCTGCCGGATGAGAATGCCCTGGACCCGAAGGTTGTAATGAGACTGAAACAATACCAGTTAAAATATGTAGAGAAAACGTACAACCCGGAAGATTCGTTCTTTTCGGCAGAAGTATAAATGACGAGACTGAATTCCACCGGGATTTCCACCGGGGACGGTTCTCACCGGCGAGAACCGTTTCAGTTGGAAATCCCGGTGGAAGAATCATTTTTCCCGGCAGATATTAAAATGAATTGTATATTTTTTAACAAAGTTAGCGTCGGAATCATTGACGCTAACTTTTATTTGGTATAAACTACAGAAAAATCTAATTAAAAAAGAGGTAAGGTTATCATGACAGATAAGAAACCAGTAGTACTTCTGATCCTTGATGGTTATGGCATCAATAAAAATCCGGAGGGGAATGCCATCGCCATGGCCCAGACTCCGGTTATGGATAAACTTATGGCAGAGTGCCCATTCGTTGAAGGACAGGCATCAGGACTTTTCGTAGGTCTTCCTGACGGACAGATGGGAAACTCAGAGGTAGGACATATGAATATGGGTGCAGGACGCATCATATATCAGGATCTTACACGTATAACAAAGTCCATCAATGACGGTGATTTCTTTACAAATCCCGCACTTATGAATGCAATCGAGAATTGCAAGAAGAACGATTCCGCTCTCAACATGTTCGGACTTGTTTCCGACGGCGGCGTTCACTCACACATCGAGCACATCTTCGGTATCCTTGAGCTCGCTAAGAGAAACGGCTTAAAGAAGGTTTATCTCTATGCATTCCTTGACGGTCGTGACACACCACCTGATTCAGGAAAGAGCTTCCTTCAGCAGGTTGAGGACAAGATGGCAGAGCTTGGTGTCGGCGAGATCGCTATGATTTCCGGTCGTTACTATGCTATGGACCGTGACAAGAACTATGACCGTGTTGAGAAGGCATACGATGCCATGACAAAGGGCGTAGGTGATAAGGCAGCATCAGTTACAGAAGCTATCGACAAGTCCTACGAAGTAAAGGTTCTTGACGAGTTCGTTGTTCCATGCGTTATCGAAAAGGATGGAAAGCCGGTTCACGTAATCACAGACGGCGATTCCTGCATCTTCTACAACTTCCGTCCGGACCGTGCACGTGAGATGACTCACTGCTTCTGCGATGATGAGTTTGATTTCTTTGCAAGAGGCAAGCGCCTGGATACAAAGTTCGTATGCTTCACAGATTATGATCCGACAATTCCTAACAAGGAGATAGCATTCCCGAAGCAGTCCATAACAAAGACTCTCGGTGAGTATGCTGCATCCCTCGGACTTAAGCAGCTTCGTATCGCCGAGACAGAGAAGTATGCACACGTAACCTTCTTCTTCAACGGCGGTGTTGAGGAGCCTAACGAAGGTGAGGATCGTGTACTTGTTCCTTCACCAAAGGATGTTCCTACCTATGACCTCAAGCCTCAGATGTCATGCCCTGAGGTATGCGACAAGCTTTGCGACGCTATCAGATCAGGCAAGTACGATATGATCATCGCTAACTTCGCAAATCCTGACATGGTTGGACACACAGGTGTAATTCCTGCGGCAGTTAAGGCCATCGAGGTTGTTGATGAGGCTGTAGGTAAGGTAGTAGACGCCATTAAGGATGCAAACGGTCAGATGGTCATCTGTGCAGATCATGGTAATGCTGACATGATGATCAACTACGAGACAGGCGAGCCATGGACAGCTCACACAACAAATCCTGTTCCGTTCATCCTTGTCAACGCTGATCCTTCATGGAAGCTTCGTGAGGGCGGCGCACTTTGCGACCTTGCTCCTACTCTTCTTGAGATGATGGAGATTCCTCAGCCGGAAGAGATGTCAGGAAAGTCACTTATCGTAAAATGATAGGCTGATGCAAAGGCTTTGACAGTTTATAAAAAAGATAGTACAATGGCTCGGCGCGATTGTACTATCTTTTTTCGCGATAT
>JAILDF010000229.1 GCA_024689585.1 Oribacterium sp. | reverse complement strand
GGATGTTCGGCCAGATATGTAACCGGACTCATCATAGGAGAGGGCGAGTCCCATGCGTGGGTGGAGGTTGCGGATGATGGAAAATGGTACGGACTTGACCCGACAAATAATACTCTCGTACAAGACTCGCACATAAAGATAGGCTGTGGCAGGGATGCCACTGAGTGTCAGATTAACAGGGGAATCATGCATGGTGGAGGAAAGCAGACACAGGATATATATGTGAATGTGTCCGAGGTAAGTCCCGGACAGAGCATTATAAGCAGAGGAGCATTATTCTGATGATAAAAACAGTAGCAGAGGTTGCACTACCTGTTGACGAGGTATTAAGGATAAAGAAAAGGCGCATAATGCCTGATGGCTCTGATGACGCATCAAAGCGTATCAGCATTGTTACCGGAATACATGGTGATGAACTTGAGGGGCAATATGTTTGCTTTGAGCTGGCAAGGCGGATTGAGGAAAACAAAAAATGCCTCAAGGGCATAGTAGATATCTATCCCGCCATGAACCCCTTGGGAATAGATTCAATAACCCGTGGGATTCCGGCTTTTGACCTGGATATGAACAGGATATTTCCGGGAAATTCTGAAGGCAATATGACTGAACTGCTTGCTGCAAATATCTTAAAGGATGTAGCAGGCTCTGATGTGGTGTTGGACATCCATGCAAGTAATATCTATCTGACTGAGATCCCGCAGATTAGGATAAACAGGCTTCATAAAGAGGAACTGATACCGCTTGCAGAGCACTGTAATGTTGATTTTGTATGGGTACATGAAGCGAGTACCGTACTTGAATCTACATTTGCATACAGCTTAAACAGTACCGGGACACCATGCCTTGTTGTTGAGATGGGTGTAGGTATGCGTATTACGAAAGAATACGGCGACCAGCTTGTGGATGGGATATTTAGTCTTATGCATTCCCTGGGGATGTGGATTGGAAAAACGAAAACTCCAAGAAAGTCAATTGTCTCTGAAAATGTAGAGGATGTCTGCTTTCTCAATGCTGCAGCAGGCGGACTCTTTATCCCTGACGTTAAGCACTGGGAGAAGCTTAAGAGGGGAGACAGGATAGGAAGGATAATTGACCCTCTTTCCGGGCAGGTTTTGCAGAATGTTGAAAGTCCCGTAGATGGAATCCTTTTTACGATAAGGGAATACCCGATTGTCGATGAAGGATCACTTATTGGGAGACTTTTGAAAAAGGAAGTCATGGCTGTATGAAAAAGAAGACTATTTATGAGATCAAAGGGCTGTACAGGGACAGCTTCAGGATAACCGGTTTTGAATTTGGAAAAGGTAAAAAGTCACTCTGCATTGTGGGGAGTATGAGAGGCAATGAAGTCCAGCAGTTATATTGCTGTTCTCTGCTTGTAAAGAAATTTAAACAACTTGAGGAAGAAGGACGCATCAGCGAGGGGATCAAGATTCTTATTATTCCGTGCTGCAACCCATATTCAATGAATACCCAGAAACGCTTCTGGACTATTGATAATACCGACATAAACAGGATGTTCCCCGGGTATGAACTTGGTGAGACAACCCAGAGAATTGCCGACGGCATCTTTTCCCAGATAAAGGATTATGAGTATGGTATCCAGTTTACATCATTTTATATGCCTGGCGATTTCATCCCGCATGTGAGGCTGATGGATGAAGGATATTCAGATGTTGTAACGGCATTGAAGTTTGGACTACCCTACGTGGTAAAAAGAACAGTAAGGCCATATGATACATCAACGCTGAACTATAACTGGCAGGTCTGGAACACGAAGGCATACAGCCTTTATACATCAACAACGAGCAGAATTGATAAAAAGAGTGCTGGTCAGGCAGTGTTGTCAATCCTTAGATTCTGTAAGAGCCTTGGATTTGTAAAATACCAGGAAAATGGAGATCATCCGTCCAAAGTTATAAGTGATAAGGAACTGATCAGTGTCAGAACTGCAAAATCGGGTATATTTGAGCCACTTGTAAAAGTTGGCGACAGTGTGGAAGAGGGAACTCCACTAGCTGAGATCATAAATCCATATGATGGATTGGTAATGGAAACTCTGTATGCTCCTAAAAATGGTACGCTTTTCTTTATGCATTCAGACCCGATTACATATGCGGAAACAGGAGTAATAAAGATGATATGAGGCAATAGGGATTCTATAAGCTACATCGTATATATTCAAAGAATGATGTCAGATCTATGGCATATCCTAACAATGTCCTTGGAGTCTATACATCCATATTTAATAAAATGAATAGGTTACAAAAAGATGGGCCTTTGGCGACTTTGCCAAAGGCCTTAAAATTTAGATTGTAAAAGTAGCTCCGAAAACTGCAACAGAGTTCTTATGACTTCTGTTTATACATGAAAGCTTGTTAGCAAAAATCTGATAAAATTCAAAAGCAGTTGCTTCACGTTGTTCTTTCTTTATCTCAGATCTTCTTGTGTCCTGTACATCGTTAAATCTCATAATATCCTCCTAAGAAATGTTTTTTATGGATTTTGTGTTCCTTATGTTTGTATTATGCATTTTATGGTATTATTTAAACATCATATTTATTTGTTTTTATATAATTTTATTTGGAGAAAAATAAATGAAACAGGAATCATTAAATATTGAAGTTATAAGGAAAATGGATCAGACACTTTCGCAGTATCTTTTTACTCAAAAGGAAGAAAACTTTGTTCACGCTACTTTGAATGAGGAGATGTCGTCTTTTCATCTTGTAACTCAAGGAGATATAAAGGCGCTTAAGAGATTTTTAGTGAAACATAGAAATCGTACATTCTCAAAGCTCTCAGACTCGCCACTTCAACAGCAGAAATATCTTTTTGTGTCCGTTATAACCACTTGCTGTAGATTCTGCATTGAGGCCGGAATGGCTTCTGATGAGTCCTATGGATTATCTGACCTTTATATAAGGAAAATGGATAAGTGCACAACGGTGGATGAAGTAAAGGATATGTACGAAACCATGATGCTTGACTATGCAATGAGAATGAAATCGCAGAAGATGAAAGAGCAGTATTATTCGCCTAAAACATTGGCATGTATGGAATACATAGAGAACCATCTCCACGATCGTATCACGGTAAATAGTATTGCATATGAACTGGATATGAATGCCTCGTGGCTTTCTACTACTTTTTCCAAAGAAGTCGGGATGTCTATCTCAGAATATATCAGAAGTAAAAAGATAGCGGCAGCAAAGTATTTGCTCACAACCAATGAATACAGTTGTACAGATATCGCAGAATATCTGGGTTTTTCGACTGAGAGCCATTTTTCAGCTTTATTTACCAAACACGAGGGAATATCGCCAAAGGAATATAGAAAAAAATATTTCAGGAAACATTTTTCAAGATTTATAAAATAAGAAATTAAGTAAAACTAGTTCAATCGAATGAAATTTCAACCTTACCGTTGTATATCTAATAGATATACATTAAAATAAAGACAGAAAGAGAGGTGATATGTATGGCAAACAAAACAGCAACCATCCTGGCAAGAGTTGAGCCTGAAGTAAAAGAAGAAGCAGAGGAGATTCTGAGCCAGCTTGGTATATCAAGCTCTGTAGTCATAAATGCACTTTATAAGAAAATTATAAGAACAAGGGGAATACCTTTTACATTCGACTTATCTACTAATCCTGTAGCCAGGGATGAAATGACCGACAGGGAATTCGACATTATGATGGAAAGAGGCCTTTCGCAGGCAAAAAATAATGAGAGCCGCCCTGCAAAAGATGTTATTTCTGACATTAAAAAGGATATAAAGGAGTGGACGCGTTGAACAGATTTGAAGTTAGACTGACCAGACAGGCGGAAGAACAGCTCCGAGGTATTGCATTGCATATAGCAGTTGCATTGAAAAATCCGGATGCTGCAGAGACTCTTATGGATTCATTTGATGAACTTCTTGAAAATCTTTCAGTAAATCCTGAGAAATGGTTTCTTGTAGATGAAGAACCATGGAGAACGGAAGGAGTCAGGAAAACAAATATTGGAAATTATCTTGTTTATTTCTGGATTGATGTTGAACACGCTGCGGTACAGGTTACAGGTATAGTTCACAGTTCAAGGGATCAGGACAAGTATTTAAAGCAGATGATTTTAGAAAAGTGATTCTTTGAAATTTTCGTTCATCGAGTCAGTTAAAGACGATTTTACGTTGAGCTTTAAAGGTGCATATTATATATTTTTAGATAGTGAGAATCTAATATTTCAATTGTCAGCTAGAATGGAGAGAAGTAATCTATGTTGATGCCATGGAATAAAGCAAAGTTACTAACCGGCGAAGAAGCTGAGCTTTCATTTGTTTCAGCAAATGTAGAAGAATAAATACTTATGACATTATAAAAAGGATTCCGAAGATAATCTTAGGAGTCCTTTTTTACAATTTAGATATTGAATTCTTTACCCTTTTCACACTCGTAATCATCAATATAAGGGCGGTAGTACATCATCAGGGTTTCCTTATCAAGACCGCAGATGTCGGATGTAGCAGCTACATTCATGGACTGTATGAATAAAAAGTCCTTGGAGTTTTTATATCCATATTGGCTTTAAAATATCTGGAAGCAAAACCCGGAAGTTTATCCTGAACAATCATATTAACTTTTTTGATTACATTAATATCATCCTGTGATCTATTCATATATTCATTTTATGAATAGATCTGTATCACGACAATTGAAGAGGTTAACGAGACCTTTTGGGCTTATTTTTTTACTAAAAGTCGCGTTAAATTCTTCAATTTATGACGGTGAAGTAGTATTGCCGTTACTAGCAAAGGTAAGTGCACACTTTTGATTTTTCTTTGAAATGTAAATGTAACCGCATAAAATCTGGCATTGGTCACCCTTGAAAAGCCAGGTTTTATGCGGGTTTTTGTATTTATG
>JAILDF010000224.1 GCA_024689585.1 Oribacterium sp. | reverse complement strand
AAGATCAGAGCCCAACCGGAATTCAGTTTTTTCATTCAGGTTCGAGCTTCCCCTGATTTAAATTTCCTTAGCTACTATAGCATATTTCATGTCCGGGTATTTTTTAATTATATAAATCTGCTAATCATCTAAAAATTTCTGCCGATAAAAACTACAGTACAATAGAAGAAAAGGCAATTCTGTGTGTGCCTAAATGGGAATCTTACTTTCTATGTATAAGATTTTCATTGTATTCAGGATTGAACAGACAACATATGGATAGAAATAAGGCTTACAAACTTTATAAGATGTTTTTTGCTTTGATAGGGGCAGTATGTATGATACTGGCCCTTGTTCAGCTTGCATTTGAAATAAAAAATGAGTTTATGCCCGGATATATGAAGGGACCGAATGAGGTTAAGCATAAAGTGCTTTTTATTTCCGCTTATGATCCTATGTATTATACCTATAAAGACCAGATCAGAGGTTTAGAAGAGGGTCTCTATAGCAATGATATAGAATTTGATATCTGCTATATGGACACAAAAATATATGGCACTGATCAGGATATAGAAGAGTTCTATAAATATTTCAGCAAAAGATATAATAACGATGTAATGCACTATGAGGCGATCCTACTGGGAGATGATGCCGCACTGAAGTTTGCACTCGAACATCAGGAAGAGCTGTTTAAAGGACTTCCCATGGTGTTTTTCGGTATCAATAGTCTGGATCTGGCGATGCAGGCAGAGGCCAATCCGATGATGACCGGATTCTATGAGCTGGATTATTTTGCGGACACCTTTGAAGAAGCCATAACTCTTTTCCCGGAAAAGAAGAAGTTATATGCTATATGCGATACTACTCCCGCAGGAAAGGCCGATCTTGAAAAATTCCTGTCATACAGGGGCAGATATCCTGAGTATGATTTCCATGCCATTATTTCAACGGAACTGGAACCCACAGCTATACTTGAAGCTTTAAAAAGTGTTCCCGAGGATGCCATATTTTTCTTTATGACCTGTTATGATGACAGAAATGGTGAAAGGCATTCTCTGTTTGAAACCACCAGTTTGATCGTGAATAATGTCAAGGCCCCCATTTTCAGACCTTATGCGGAAGGAAGGGAATACGGAGTTCTGGGCGGAACTTATATGGACTTTTCGGTTCAGACAAGAAATGCCGCAGAGATCATTGCCGAAGTTCTGAATAATGGAGCAGATATCTCAAGCTATGAATTGTCTTTATTTACCCCGAGCATCACCCAGTACAATTACATGGTACTTAAGCATTACGGGCTGTCTGAGAATCTGCTTCCCAAGGATACTATATATATAAATAAGCCTGAATCTTTTGTGGAAGTATATAAAAACATGCTTCCCGTAGCTGTACTTATCATAGTCTCCATGCTGTCCTTTATGGGCTCCATATTGATAGCATTTGTGCAGGAAAAGCAAAATGTAAGAGCCCTGAAAGCTTCCAAAGCACAGCTGGTGAATTCACAGATAAAGCTTATTTATCAGGCTGAGCATGACGAACTTCTGGGTCTCCTTAATAGACGTACCATAGTTGATAATCTGAACAGCACCCTGACAGCCGATCAGGAATTCTCGGTTATCATGCTGGACCTTGACGGGTTCAAGGATATCAATGAAAACTATGGTCACGATGTGGGTGACAACCTTCTTAAAGATATTGCAAAGTCTCTTCGTAAATTTGCCGAGAATAACGGTATGACCTTAGGAAGGTATGGCGGAGACGAGTTTATAATGTTTGCAAAGGGCAAGATTCTGAATAAAGAATCTCCTTTGGTCAAGGACATTACGGACATCTTTGCGAAACCCCTGTCGATAGGCAACGGCAAAGTGGTCATGTCAGCAAGTGTGGGCATTTCCAATTCGGACGGAGAAACCCCTCCGGAGCAGCATGTCATTAACGCGGAAATCGCGATGTATGAAGCAAAGAACCGCGGCAAGAACATGGTATTTGTTTATGAAGATGACATGAAACAGAAGGTTATAGAAGAATCCAGAATCAAGGATTCCTTCCTGAAGGCCTTTGACAATGACGGATTCTATATGAAGTACCAGCCGAAGGTTTCCGCTCAGACAAAGGAGGTCATCGGCTACGAAGCACTTGTAAGACTCAGGGATTCAAAGTATGGTCCGGGACAGTTCATTCCGGTCATCGAGAAGAGCGGATGGACTTCAAGGCTCGGAAGATTTATTACAAAGCTTGTGGTTAAACAGCTTGGCGAATGGAAAAAGATGGGGAAGGAGATCAAGCCCATATCCATCAATTTCTCCAGTAGACAGATAAATGACACAGATTACTGTAAATATCTCGAAGCCTTGTTGAAAGAATATGATGTTGATCCTAAGTA
>JAILDF010000213.1 GCA_024689585.1 Oribacterium sp. | reverse complement strand
TCTTTCGGTCAGAACTACAACGTCACCATGGTTCAGATGGCTGCGGCTTACTGCAGTATCGTGAACGGCGGTAATTATTATAAGCCTCATGTAGTTAAGCAGATCCTTAACGGAAACGGCACGGTGATCCAGGATGTGAAGCCTGAGATACTGAGAACCACATGCTCAAAGTCCACCAGTGATTTCCTGAGGGAAGCTCTGTACCAGACCGTTGAAGGCGGAACCGGTACCAAGGCGAAGATCCAGGGCTACCACGTTGGCGGAAAGACAGGAACAGCGGAGAAGATCCCCCGTTCCGCAAAGAACTATCTTGTTTCCTTTATTGGCTTTGCGCCTGTTGAGGATCCG
Source organism: Oribacterium sp. (assembly GCA_024689585.1). Lineage (GTDB taxonomy): Bacteria > Bacillota > Clostridia > Lachnospirales > Lachnospiraceae > Oribacterium. The sequence goes on along the minus strand of JAILDF010000213.1, from coordinate 3,177 downwards.
CAGATTGTTGTATATGTAATAGTAGATACTCCGAATCTTGTGGGAGAGGCCCAGGCAACAGCATCCTTCGCAATCTTCATAGAAAGAAAGATCATGAACGATGCGCTCCAATTCCTGAATATCCCTCCTGTAAGTGATACCGATCCGGAAGACAGCATTAACAAGAAGCTTTCAGACAGTTCCGAGGGTATTTCCAATGAAGCCATGGGCGAGCAGGTAACCTCAGGATCAGACGACGAGAACGAGGGCGGAGAGTCAGAGACAGCCGAAACCGATGAAGATGGTAATGCTATCGTCCGCACTCAGGCACCACCCGTTACCGATGAGGTAATCTCCGGTGATGATGAGGGCTTCGAGATCCCCGACGCAGTTCCGAACAGCGGTGAGGGTTTGGAAGAGCAGGCAGAAGAAGCTGAAGAAGAGGACGATTAATGTGGCAGAAATGTCATTATAATAAGACTTGATTCAAAAAGCTATGAAAAAGTCTGTTTTCAGGGTTTCAACAATTAAAGAGAAGAGTTTGGAAATATTTCAGACTTATTTTGTGGGTCAGATACAAGTCGGAATAAAAATGACTTGTGTCTGATTCATGGAGGTAAATATGTATTTAGATCTGGTGATTTCAGTATTATTGGGCTTTCTGATAGTTGCAGCTGTCATGCCCTTTGCCATACCCGAGCTTCATAAGCTGAAGTTCGGACAGCAGGTTCGTGACGACGGACCTGAGTCACATCTTAAAAAGCAGGGCACACCCACCATGGGAGGTATCGTTTTCGTACTGGCCATAACCATTGTAAGTGGTATTTATGCGGTACGTTATCCGAAGATCCTTCCTGTACTGCTCCTTACAGTGGGCTTTGCCATCGTTGGATTTATAGACGATTATTTAAAGGTAGTAAAGCACCAGTCCGAGGGCTTCAATCCGAAACAGAAATTTGCCTGTCAGTTTGTGTTCACTCTGATCTTCGGCATATATCTGTACCTTTCTCCGGATTACAGAAATCTCATGAGGGTTCCCTTTACGGATTTCTATCTGGATCTTGGGTGGTTCTATGTGCCGGCACTTCTTTTTATAGTGCTCGGAACCGACAACGGTGCCAATTTCACAGACGGCATCGACGGACTTGCAAGCTCCGTTACGGCAGTTATAGCGATGTTTATCGCTTTTGTCAGCATGTTCAAGGGCGATGGCGGTCTTGTACCCATTGCAGGTGCGGTTTGCGGCAGCCTTTTCGGCTTTTTGGTATACAACAGTCATCCGGCAAAGATATTTATGGGAGATACCGGTTCTCTCGCTTTAGGTGGTTTTGTGGCGGCGGCTGCATTTGAAATGGAAATCCCGCTTTTTATACCGTTTTTTGCACTCATTTATCTCGTGGAAGTACTGTCAGTCATTATTCAGGTGACTTATTTTAAGGCAACTCATGGTAAGCGTATATTCCGAATGGCGCCGATACATCACCATTTTGAGTTGGGCGGATGGTCCGAGACTAAGGTCGTGACAGTATTTACAATCATTACAATACTGCTTTGTCTTATTGCTGCACTTGGGATGTAAAGAGTGAGTGAATCAGGGTTTAATGCTGACTGCCTGCGGGCTGAAGGATGCCTTGAAGGATTCCTGTACATCAAAATGAGATAAGATTAAGCGTGAAAAATTAGGCGGGGTGAATAGTATGAAGAGTCGGAAGGTGCTCGTGCTGGGCACGGGAAAGAGTGGGATCTGTGCCACGAAGCAGATCCTGAGTCTGGGAGGAGAGGTTATCCTCTATGACTCAAATGCGGAGCTTGATAAGCTGAAGCTCCTGAAAAATTTTGATAAAAAAGCAAATGTTACGGTAATAGCAGGAGAGCTGAAACCTGCGGATCTCATACAGGTGGATCTTGCGGTTATAAGTCCGGGCATACCTCTGGACAAGCCGTTTGTAAAGATGCTTGATACAGCCAAGATTCCTATCTGGGGTGAGATAGAGCTGGCATACCAGTCAAGCAAAGGAAAGCTTTGTGCGGTAACCGGAACCAACGGAAAGACAACTACTGTATCTCTTATCGGAGAGATACTTCAGGAGGAGTACGAGGATACGCATATTTGCGGAAACATTGGCAACCCTTATACAGCGGAGGCCCTTGAAACAAAGGATGATTCTGCCACTGTTCTTGAGGTGAGTTCATTCCAGCTGGAGACCATCATGGATTTCCATCCACATGTTTCCTGCATTACCAACATTACCCCGGATCACCTTGACAGGCATAAGACTATGAAGAATTATGCAAGAGTCAAGGAGGATATCGCCCTCAACCAGACAGAGGAGGACTATATCGTTTTAAATTATGACGATCCGGAGCTTAAGAAGTTTGGAAAGAGAAAGTCATTAAAGCCGAAGGTTATCTGGTTCAGTACTTCACATATACTGAAACAGGGATTATATTATAAAGAACCGCATATTCATTATGTTAATGATGGAACCGATGAGGTTCTTCTGGATGTCCATGAGACAAATCTCCTGGGAGCACATAACTATGAGAATATCATGTGTGCCATTGCCGTATGCATGCATATGGATGTTCCCATGAAGAAGATTCTTAAGGCGATTAAGAATTTTAAGCCGGTTGAGCACCGCATAGAATTTGTGAGAGAAAGAAACGGAGTAAGGTATTATAATGACTCCAAGGGCACAAATCCCGATGCTGCCATCAAGGCACTGCTTGCCATGCCGGGACCTACGATCCTTATCGGAGGAGGCTATGACAAGGAGATACCGTTTGATGACTGGTGCAAGCTTTTCGAAGGAAGAGTAAAGTATCTTATACTCATAGGTCAGACTAGAAACATCATCGCAGACTGCGCTAAAAAGTACGGTTTCACCAATGTTGTATTTGCGGAGGATATGGAAGAGGCAGTGAAGGCCAGCGCGGCTTATGCCGAGGCCGGAGACTACGTGCTTCTGAGCCCTGCCTGCGCATCCTGGGGAATGTTCAAGAATTTCGAGGAAAGAGGACGCATCTTTAAGGAATGTGTGAATGCGCTTTAAAGCAGGAACCTTCAAGAAGTATGTAAATATGTTCTGAAGCAAGGTTTGATTCCGAAAAAGGAATTATAGTGTAAGAGTAGGGAATAAACGATAGACAGATACAGATTCAAGTATTTGATGTCACTGAATAGCGTCTTTAATTAAA
>JAILDF010000206.1 GCA_024689585.1 Oribacterium sp. | reverse complement strand
TCAGTATGTAAAATACTGGATGGGATTTAATGAAATCGACAGCTGCGGAAGACACCCGTTTACCTCTGCGGGAATCATTCCGGAACTCAGTACAGAGGGTATGGACCAGGCCTGCTATCAGGCACTTCACCATCAGTTCGTCGCATCAGCATTGGCAACGAAGATGCTTCATGAAATGGTGCCGGGTGCGATGATGGGATGCATGCTCACAAAGCTTACCTGTTATCCTTATACCTGTGAACCCATGGATGCATTGGCAACCCAGAAGAGAAACCTTGAGAATCTGAGCTACACAGATGTTCTTGTATTCGGTGAGTATCCGAAAATGATACTTCGTGATCTGGAGAAGAGAAACATTAAGATAGCCATGGAGCCGGGGGATCTTGAGGTAATTAAACAATACACCTGCGATTATGTAAGCTTCAGCTACTACATGAGTATGACGGAATCGGTTTCCCCGGACGCGCCCAGAACCCCGGGCAATACAGTACTCGGCGTAAAGAACCCGTACCTTAAGTCCAGTGAGTGGGGATGGCAGACAGATCCTGTTGGACTGAGATATTCCCTCATCGAGATGTACGACAGATATAAAAAACCAATCTTTGTTGTAGAAAACGGACTTGGTGCCAGGGATAAGGTTGAAGAAGACGGAAGCATTCACGATGAATACAGAATCGAATACTTCAGACGCCACTTTGAAGAAATGGCAAAGGCAATCGATGACGGCGTAGAAATGCTCGGCTACACCAGCTGGGGACCTATCGATATCATCAGCGCCTCCGGCAACCAGATGAGTAAACGCTACGGCTTTATCTATGTCGATCAGGATGATCTAGGCAAGGGAACGCTGCGGCGTTCACGAAAAGACAGCTTTTATTGGTATAAAAAAGTAATAGAAACCAATGGTGAGGAACTGTAAATACAAAGAAAAACTCGTAGGAAAATTCATTCTATAACTAAGGAGAACACACAATGAAAAAGGAATTTGATTTCACAACCATGGCACCCGCCATCGTCGCAGCAGTAGGCGGTGCCGGCAACATTAAAACCCACACACACTGTATGACCAGACTCCGCCTGGTACTTAACGATAAGACAAAGGCAAAAGAAGAAGCCCTTAAGGCAATCGACGGAGTTAAAGGCGTAGTTGACCAGGCAGGACAGTACCAGATCGTCATCGGACCGTCAGTAGAGCAGCTTTACAATGAGATGCTCCCGCTTCTTCCCGCCGCCGGTGCAGAGACACCTGTTCAGGAGAACCTTGATGAAAAGACAAATGAGAATGTAGTGAGCAGGATATTTGCATTTATCTCAGGCTGCATCACTCCGACAATCCCTGTACTCATCGGTTCCGGACTTATTTCGGCACTTCTTTCAATTGTTAAGTTTATGAACCCGGCAGCGGCAGAGAGCAGCACTTACATGCTCATCAATACTCTTGCACAGGCAGCCTACAGCTACCTTCCTGTATTGGTAGCCTTTGCTGCAGCCCGTCGTCTCAAGACCAATGAATATGTTGCGGCCTTTGTTATGCTTGCCCTTTGCTCCGGCGCCATCTCCGGTGTTGAGGAACTGAACCTTTTCGGCATTGCCCTCACAAAGGTTAGCTACACCTCAAACATCGTACCTGCACTTCTCATGGTGCCTGTTATGGCAGCGCTTGACAAGCAGCTTATGAAGGTACTTCCTGATGCGGTTAAGTCAATCCTTCGTCCGTTCATCCTTGGTATGGTAATGTTTATCCTTACACTCCTCATCCTTGGACCTATAGGAACCATCATCGGTATGGCACTTGCAAACTTCTGCGTATGGCTTACAAGCTTCGGCGGACTCAGCATGGCAGTACTTTCTGCATTACACCCTCTTCTCGTAATGGTTGGAATGCACACAATCATCACTCCGCTTATCGTAAACGAGATCACAACCTATGGTTCATCACTTCTCTTTACCAAGGCCCTCGCAGCTAACCTTGCAATCGCAGGCGCAGCACTTGCAGTAGGTGTTAAGGCCAGGAAGGCAGAGAATAAGCAGACAGGAATCTCAACAGGCGTAACAGCACTCCTTTCAGTAACCGAGCCTGCACTTTACGGATGTCTCATCCGTCTGAGAAAGCCACTTATCTCAGCCATCATTGCAGCAGCAATCACAGGTGTATTTGTAGGTATATTCGATGTCCGTGCCTATGCAACAGCATCCTGCTCATTCCTTACACTTCCTATCTTCCTCGGCGGCACAATGCAGAACTTCGTATTCGCCTGCATCGCAGCAGTACTTGCAACAGCTTTAGGATTCGTTATCACCTGGATAGTAGGATTTGAAGAGTAATACAATCTATCGGGATTACAATAAGAGCCAGAGCCAGCGGGCATCCATTTAAAAACGTTGAGCTTCGGCGAGAAAGATCAAAATATCCCCCTTTAGAACTACTTGGTTACTTTTTCCTTAGCCCCCTCGCCAAGTCTGAGTTTTCATAAAAGTAAACAAAGACTCGGCGAGGGCCTAGTAGTTCTTAGGGGGATATTTTAGATATTTCCGCCGAAGCGACCCGTTTTTAAATGGATGCTCACTGGCTCTGGCGACTGGGGGGAACTTATGCAGTATAGCTATACGGGCTGTAGTTTGAAACCCAGACACCGGAGGAGTTTACATAATATCCGTCAGGGGTTGTTGTGTTTGTGAGCATTGCGCCGTCAGGTCCGCAATAGTAGTACTGGTAGTCCCAAAGGATCCAACCGGTCTGCATGTATCCGGAGGAGTTAAAATAATAGAACTTACCGTTTATCTGCTGCCAGCCGTTGGAAGTCCAGGATCCGTCAGCATTTCTGTACCACCAGCCGTACTGATCCTGAATCCACTGGCCGCCTGTCGAATTCGCCAGTGTGTTTGCCAATGTTGTCGGACCGTATACGGTTGAACCTGTAAGACCAGTTACATAGGAACTAGAGGTAGAAGAAGTAGTGCTGTTGACACTTGAGTTATATTTTGAGTAAATGTAGCTTGCCTCAGTTTCTGTTACGTAATTGTCATCGGACTCTTCCCAGTCACCCTTATGGGAGCTTGAGTATATTGCACGTACCTTGTAACTGTAAGTACCTGCGGATGTAAAATAGTTAGCGAAGCTGTAATAGGTATTTGTGGTTGTTACCGTTGTCAGAAGAGAGCTTCCTCTGTAAAGCTTAACCTCGTATTTTTTTGCGCTTTCGGCAGCTGTCCAGTCTGCAATACCGTTTCCGGACTGCCAGTCTGCATCATCTATATCAAGGTCAAGAGAACTTGACCAGTTGGTATAAACTTCATCAAGATCCTTAAGTGTATAAACGATGGTAAGGTATCCGTGACCGCTTCCGCCTGAAACTGATGTGACTGAACCGTCATCACCGGTTACCGTGACATCGGATTTCGTGATATTCCACTTATAATCATCGCTGTCTTCAAGCTGGAGCTTGATCTGTACCTTTGGGTTATCATCCTCTTCCCAACCATCACTCGGTGTATTTGTAATGGTTGCACTGTAAACATCATATAAAGATGAACTTGTTGTAACCTCTACATCACTGGAAGTTGAACCGATGGAAAGATCGGTTGCCACATTGATAGTGACTGAGGAAATCGCTGTTCTGCTGTCTGCATATGCCGGAATGGAAGTTCCTGCTATCATGGCAGCAACTGTCAATGCTGCTAATGCATGTTTTGTATTCATTTTTAGCCTCCTTAGGTTTTATCTTTTAATTCATTCAATCAAACCTTATTTATTCTCAGCCGATATTCCTATACAGGAAAGTGATCTGCAATCCCACACAGGTTTTGTAACTGATGGCATCATGATAACAATGCACGCTGAAGTGAAACTGAAAAAAAGAAACTTGAATTTTAAGAAAACATGACGAATATTACAACATTAAAAATCCAATGAGTTATCCACCGGGGGACGGTTCTCGCTGGCGAGAACCGTCCCCCGGTGGTATTAAAAGAAAAGCAGGATGCCGGTTGGGGCACCCTGCAAAAGCTCATTTACATATCGATCTTATCATAACTGTCGCTGTCACTGTAATTATCATCCGGATCGGAATAGTCATCACCGCTGGAATCATATTCCGCCTCCTCTGAATTGTCATATTCATCTTCCGGTTCATCTTCTGAAGAGAATCGTACTTCGAAATCCGGTATGTCTACCATCAGAGCTTTGAGAGTATGTTTAAACTTCTTAAAGAACTGAGGCTCAGACTCCGCAAGATCCTCAAAGTTTTTCACTACAAGCTCACTATCCTCCAGGATCTCGCTAAAATCTTCATATAAACCATCCAGACTTCTTTCAAAATAACCGGATACCGGAAGCTGATCAACGATGGCGTCAAATAATTCATCACGATCTGTTACGTCGCTAAGGTCAAGAACATACTTCATGGGTTCCTCCGTCAAACATTAGCATCCTTGCTAAATCAATAGTAAAATCTGTATTTATAAGTGTGAAACGGATCTGTCACACTAAAACTCACTGCACATATAGTTATTAACGGCAAAAATCTGAAAATGATTATACCTGGATTAAAAAAATTATAGGCTATTTATCTTTTCGTAATAAAAAGTCAGATTACCGTACCCTAAAAGACAAGGAAAAAAGCCCGGAATATGTTAGAATTAGCCTACAAGTGACATATTGTCACTTTTGAAGATGGGTAATGACGGGAATAAAGGTGGATTGTGAGACAGTGTAAGAATACTTTTCATCACTGTTTGTGCCGCCGGTTCAAAGCGGCGGAATGGAGAATGATATGAAAAAGACATTTTGTGGAGCCATAGGGCTTTTGACCGGGCTTATACTGTGTTCCGTTACAGCATTGGCACAGGAATACAGCAGCGTATCCATATCGGTTACTAAAAACGGAAGCAGTTTTTCAGTGTCAAATTATTCA
>JAILDF010000197.1 GCA_024689585.1 Oribacterium sp. | reverse complement strand
CCGTAATCTCTTTCATCTCTAAGTGTTATTCCGGCTGCTTTTGCTGCTTTTTTAAAGAAATCATGGCTTATCTGGAGAAGTATTCCTACACCGTCTCCCACTTTACCGGTGGCATCCTGTCCGGCACGGTGCTCCAGCTTTTCAACTATGTGAAGGGCGTCATCCAAAACCTTTCCGTCTTTAGTTCCGTCAATGTTTACGACGGTACCTATTCCGCAGGCATCGTTGCCAAGCTCCTCAGGGTGTCCCGAGGAAACCGGTCTCCATAATGTGTTGTGGCCGTGGAGTTCTTCCGGAACTATGTAGCAATTGCCGGCTGTTACATTGGCAGCCTCCTGATTTAAATTCTGATTATTTTCCATATATGTTTACTCCCTTTGACTGCAGTATTACCCGTCCGGAAAATGTTCAGGCGGGCGCCGGCCCACTCGCAAGCCCCGGAACCCATCCCGCACATTTTCCCGCTTGAAATAAATGCGAAATATTTAAGATATATCTTTTCCTCAGGGTTCCCATATCACCCGGGAATAAAAAACCCATAGTACAAATCAAGCAGGAATGAATAAATCATCCCTGCAAGATCTGCCCTGCAGCTATGCAGGAAATCTTTGTCTTATGTATGTTCTTATCTCAATGAGAAAAGAAGCTTTGAGTAGGTCGGATATGGCAGGCAGCTCTCGGGGATCATGCTTTCTGCATGGTCAACATGTGTTCTGAGCTCTTCCATGTCACTGAGTACCTTGTCATGGTAAGCTCTTGCCTGTGAAAGGCTGTCTCCAAGTCCCTCTGTATCGTGGATGTCCTTTTCCAGTTTCTCGACACCCTTGCTTATCTCAGCTGCTTCGGCATCAAGCTTTGCAAGGATTCCTGTTTCAAGGGTGCAGGCTGCGTCTGAAAGCAGCTGCTTCTTTGAAAGCGCAGTGGCTGTAACTTCTGTCTGATATTTGAGAAGTCCTTCTGTAAAGTCCTTCTTAACCATCTCAAGCATGGTCAGAGCCTCGATGCGAATGGTCTTTGCATAGTTCTCAAGGAAGATCTCATATCTTGAATCTATCTCTGATTCGGTATATACATGATGCTTGATGAAGAGCTGCTTGTTCTTTTCAGCTATAAGTCTCGGCATAGCCTCAGGAAGTGACTTAAGATTGAAGAGTCCTCTCTTCTCTGCTTCCTCTACCCACTCGTCTGTGTATCCGTTTCCGTTGAATACTATCCTTCTGTGCTTCTCGATAAGCTCCTTAATAAGCTTTCCGGCCTCTTCCTCGATGTTCTCAGGTGCTGTTCCTGAAAGTCTGTCTGCAATCTGATCGATAGCCTCGGCAACAGCTGTGTTAAGGACAATGTTAGGATCCGCAACCGAAAGTGAAGAACCCGGCATACGGAACTCAAACTTGTTTCCTGTAAATGCGAAAGGTGAAGTTCTGTTTCTGTCTGTATTATCTTTTCTGAAATGTGGAAGCACATGTGCGCCAGTTTCCATCTGGGCTGCAGCATCTGACTTGAAATCAGCTTCGCCGTTTTCTATGGACTCAAGTACCTTCTCAAGAGCATCACCAACATATACTGAAACAATTGCAGGAGGTGCCTCATTTGCGCCGAGTCTGTGGTCATTTCCGGCAGAAGCAACGGATACTCTCATGATATCCTGGTACTCATCGATTGCCTTGATGATAGCTGCAAGGAAAAGAAGGAACTGTGTGTTCTTCTCAGGATTCTTGCCCGGATCCAGAAGGTTCTCGCCCTCTGATGTGATCATTGACCAGTTGTTGTGCTTACCTGAACCATTGATGCCTTCAAATGGCTTCTCATGAAGGAGGCATGCGAAATTATGCTTGTCAGCAACCTTTTTCATGATCTCCATGGTGAGCTGGTTATGGTCAACGGCAATGTTTGCGGTCTCAAATACAGGTGCAAGCTCATGCTGTGAAGGCGCTACTTCATTGTGTTTTGTCTTCGCAGGGATTCCAAGCTTCCAAAGCTCCTCGTCAAGGTCGTGCATAAATGCAGAAACCTTTGGCTTCAGAACACCGAAGTAATGATCCTCCATTTCCTGTCCCTTTGGAGCAGGTGCGCCGAGAAGTGTACGTCCTGTGAGAAGAAGATCTTCTCTCTCCTTGTAGAGATCCTTGTCGATAAGGAAATATTCCTGCTCAGAACCAACAGTTGTATCAACTCTTGTAACTCCTGTCTTTCCGAGAACATGAAGAAGCTTTGTGGCTGATGCGCTTAATGTCTCCATGGATCTGAGAAGTGGTGTCTTCTTGTCGAGAGCTTCGCCTGTGTATGAGCAGAATGCTGTCGGTATGTAAAGTGTTCCATCCTTTATAAATGCAGGAGAAGAAGGATCCCATGCGGTATAGCCTCTTGCCTCGAAGGTTGCTCTCAGTCCTCCGGAAGGGAAAGATGAGGCATCAGGCTCACCCTTTACAAGCTCCTTGCCGGAAAACTCAAGAAGGACTCCACCATCCTGAGTCGGAGTAATGAAGCTGTCATGCTTTTCAGCTGTAAGTCCTGTCATAGGCTGGAACCAGTGAGTAAAGTGAGTTGCTCCCTTTTCCAGTGCCCACTCCTTCATGGTTGCGGCAACAGTATTTGCTACATCTATTTCAAGATGTGAACCATTCTGTATGGTCTTATGAACTGCCTTGTAGATATCCTTAGGAAGTCTCTCCCTCATTATCTTGTCGTTAAAAACAAGGCTTCCGAAAATTTCAGAAATAGTAGATGTACTCATAACTTATCCTCCCTCATTGTAAACATACATGATCATCCTCTCAGGCAGGCCCTAAGGTTTAAAAACTGCCTGATACCGGACTTATATATAACGAAAAAGAGGACAGTGACACAGTTTATAAAACCGAACGCCATTGTCCTCTTTTGTTATTAAGTTGATTATTTAATTGTTAAAACATTATCCCACCGACAAATTTCTCGAATCTGTCCATGGCTTCCTTTGTATTCTCATGTGTAGAGAATGCTGTAAGTCTGAAGAAGTTCTCTCCGGATTTTCCGAAGCCGGCGCCGGGGGTTCCGACTACATAAGCTTCTTTCAGAAGCTTATCGAAGAAGGTCCAGCTGTCCATATTTCCGGGACATTTTAACCATATGTATGGAGAATTTTTGCCGCCGGTGTAATAAATGCCAAGCTTGTCCATGGTGTCTGTGATGATCTTTGCATTATCACGATAGTACCGGATATTTTCTTCTATTTCTTTTTCACCCTCCTGAGAGAAAACAGCCTCTGCTCCTCTCTGGGTGATGTAGCTTACACCGTTAAATTTTGTGGTCTGTCTGCGGAGCCACATTTTGTTGAGATTTCCCTCACCTCTTGTAAGGGTATCGGGAACCACAGTGTAACCGCATCTTGTTCCGGTGAATCCTGCCTTCTTGGAAAGGCTGCAGAACTCTATAGCTACTTCTCTTGCTCCCGGAATCTCATAAATGCTGTGGGGGTAATCACCTGTGATAAAACACTCATAAGCAGCATCAAACAGGATTATGGAGCCGTTCTCTCTTGCGAAATCAACCCATTTCCGGAGTCCCTCTCTGTCATACACAGCTCCTGTGGGATTGTTGGGACTGCAGAGGTAAATGATGTCTGCTTTGTATTCAGGTGCCGGAAGCGGAAGGAAACCGTTGTCCTCCGATGACATTGCAAGGATTATCTTTCTGCCATCCATCATATTGGTATCTACATATACCGGATAAACCGGGTCTGTAACAAGTACGGTATTGTCTTTGTCAAAGAGGTCGAGAATATTTCCCAGATCTGACTTCGCACCGTCGGAAATGAATATCTCGTCCGGGTTAAGCTCCACACCGAATTTAGTATAGTACTTTCTGATGGCTTCCTTAAGGAAATCATATCCCTGTTCCGGTCCGTAGCCTCTGAAGGTCTCCGGCTCTCCCATTTCCCTGGCTGCCTCCACCATAGCATTGACTACAGTTTTGGGAAGAGGTCTCGTAACATCTCCGATTCCCATACGGATAAGCTTATCCGAAACCTCAGGATTTGATTCCTGCCAGACACGGATGCGCCTTGCGATCTCGGAAAAAAGATAGCTCTCGTTAAGTTTTAAATAGTTCTCATTTATATTTGCAGACATTATGAATGCTCCTGTAAATTAATTAATGCTGCATAAGTACCGTATATTGCCCGGCTTACGCTCTTGCAATCACTGTCTTATACATCAAAAAAGGACAACACACCCCTGGAATCATAACCGGGACGCCGTTGTCCTTTGTCACCATTATACGAACCACAAATAGCTTGTCAAGAATATTTCGGATTGCAAAATTTCATATAAGCTATTCCATCGAGAAATCCACTGAGAATTCCATCGTTCCACCGGGGACGGTTCTCGCCGGCGAGAACCGTCCTCGATGGAATTCCCGGCGGAATCACGATAGTTTTTAGCCGAAGTCCAGTGCCAGCTTTGCCATAAGGGCTGCGCCCCGGCAAAGAACCGCCTCGTTACCTTTATAATGAGCTGAATGCAGAGGCCAGACTTTGTCACCCTCTTCCGTGGTACCAAGCCAGTAAAAGGCTCCGGGAGTCTTCTCGAGATAAAAGGCGAAATCCTCCGCAGTCATAGCCGGCTTATCAAGTCTTATGGTCTGATCCTTTCCCAGGAGCTCCTCAGCCTCACGCAGAACATAATCCGCCATTTCCGGATCATTCATAACTGCATCATAACCACGCTCGTAGGTCAGTACTCCGTCTACGGAAAAAGCTGTCTTTATGCCTTCAAATATTTCCTTTATACGTTTCTCGGCAGTATCCCTGATGTTTTTCTCAAAGCTTCGGACTGTTCCCTCGAGACGGCAGGAACCGGGCACGACATTATATCTGGAGCCTGCCTGAAAGGTTCCTATGGTTATAACCCCTGACAGCATGGGATCCATATTTCTGCTGACCACTGTCTGAACTGCATTCACAAACTGGCAGCCTGCCATAAGGGCATCATTACCCTGATCCGGCATGGCCCCATGAGAAGTTTCCCCCAGAAACTCGATGGTAAATCTGTCGGAAGCTGCCATTTGGGGACCTGCTTTCACACCGACTTTTCCGGCGGGAAGATTCGGCCACACATGAAGTCCGAAAACAGCATCCGCATCCCGGAGCGCACCTCCTTCTATCATATTTCTCGCACCGCCCCGGGGATTAAATTCCTCCGCCGGCTGGAAAATGAGCCTGACGGTTCCTTTCAGTTCCTCCTGATGGAGCTTCAAAAGCCTTGCAGCTCCCAGAAGCATGGTAATGTGATGATCATGACCGCAGGCATGCATTACGCCTTCATTCTCAGATGAAAAAGGAAGTCCTGTGTCCTCGGTAACGGAAAGTGCATCCATATCTGCCCTTAAACACACAGTTTTTCCGGCTTCTTTTCCTTTTATTTCTGCAAGGATCCCATGACCCCCAACATTGGTCCTGATATCATAACCTCCTATATCCGAAAGTTCCTCCAGGACTTTTTTTGAAGTTTCGATTTCCTGAGTCGAAACCTCCGGATGTCTGTGAAACCAGCGCCTTAAATCTATAAGATGGGATTCCAACTCTTTTGCTTCACCTGTAAGATCCATATATTCTCCTCTGTAAACGTGTTTTTTTGCCATTTATTCAACCTGTAAACATAAAAGAATTTTAAACTATCCCTCAATCTTTTATCAATAGCCTCATGTAAGTTGACTTAATCTCTTCCATTACATTTAATCCGGTGTTACCGTCGCCGCGTTTATTTTTCCCTTGACATTTATTTTGTCCTGCGCAATAATCACTAACCATAAAGACGGCAAAGATGTCGGTTTAACCACCGGGATCTTTGCCGTCTTTTTTGATTATATGCTCCAAGGTTTCTGCATTGGCATATCAATGCTCAGGGCGTATATACACCAAAACATTTTACTATTTTCAGGAGTATCGGATTATGTGTAGTATCATTGGTTTCTGTGATAAGCGCGCACAGTATGAAGTTGTTAAAACTGCGCTTCTTAAAACAACCTCCAGAGGTCCTGATGCCTCAAGGATCATCGACACAGGTAATGGTTTCCTTGGCTTTAATCGACTTTCTATCATGGGACTCAATGATGCCGGCATGCAGCCTTTTGAGCTGGACGGTTCCTACATTGTATGTAACGGAGAAATCTACGGTTTCCGCAAATTAAGGGAAATGCTTCTGAAGAAGGGTTATACCTTTAAGTCAGATTCTGACTGCGAGATCCTTCTGCCTCTTTATAAAGAATTCGGAACAGATATGTTCAGAATGCTGGATGCTGAATTCGCTCTTATAATATATGATGCCGAAACAGACTCCTACATCGCAGGAAGGGATCCCTTCGGAATCCGTCCTCTTTACTACGGAGAAACCACCGACGGCATCCTCACCTTCGCTTCCGAGCCCAAGAACCTCGTAGGTCTCTGTCATGAGGTAAAGCCCTTCCCGCCGGGACACTACTACAAGGGAGGCGAATTCATATGCTACTATGACGTTTCCAAAGTCAACAAATATAACAGTCAGGATGACCTTGATGTCATTTCAAAAAACATTCATGACCTCCTCGTAAAGGGTGTTGAGAAGCGTCTTGATGCAGATGCTCCTGTCGGATTCCTTCTTTCCGGGGGTCTGGACTCATCTCTCGTTTGCGCTATTTCCGCAAAGCTCCTTAACAAGCCCATCGAGACCTATGCCATCGGCATGGACATTGACGCCATCGATCTTAAGTATGCAAGAGAGGTTGCGGATTACATCGGTTCAAACCACCACGAAGTGATAATCAACCGTAATGATGTTATAAATGCCATCGAGCCGGTTATTGAAGCCCTGGGAACCTACGATATCACAACCGTCAGAGCTTCCATAGGTATGTATCTGTTATGTAAGGCTATCCATGAACAGTCCGACATCCGCGTACTTCTCACCGGCGAGATTTCCGACGAGCTCTTCGGCTACAAGTACACAGATTTTGCTCCTTCCGCAGCGGAATTCCAGAAGGAAGCTGAAAAGCGTGTCCGTGAGCTCCATATGTACGACGTTCTTCGTGCAGACCGCTGCATCAGCGTTAACTCTCTTGAGGCCCGTGTTCCATTCGGCGATCTGGCATTTACAGACTATGTGATGCATATCGATCCGGAAAGAAAGCTTAACACCTATAACAAGGGTAAATATCTCCTTCGCCACGCCTTCGAAGAGGATCATATCCTTCCCGAAGACATCCTTATGCGTGAAAAAGCAGCTTTCTCGGATGCGGTAGGTCACAGCCTTAAGGACGACCTGGCAGAATTCGCAGAAGCCAGCTACACCGATGAGGAATTCGCAGAAAGGTGCGAAAAGTACACTCATGCAACACCTTTCACCAAGGAATCTCTCCTTTACAGAGACATCTTCGAGAAATACTATCCCGGTCAGTCCGGAATGGTAGTTGATTTCTGGATGCCCAACAAGACCTGGCCGGGTTGTAATGTTAACGACCCTTCAGCCCGCGTTCTCAGTAACTACGGTGACTCCGGAAAATAATCACTCTGAAACCAACCAAAAAAATTTGCTTCTATTTACTATTATCCAATACGCGACCCTGGTAACAAGCGCTTATACCGGAGCGATTGTGGATGATAGCAATCTGATATAGTTATCACTTCAGAAGGACGTGTTTAACGTCCTTCTTTTTATATTCCATCAACCCAAATCTTGGAGTAAAATAGAGCCATCGGGGACGGTTCTCGCCGGCGAGAACCGTCCCCGATGGATTTTTAGAATAGGGGACATTTATGAAAACAGTTGTAGCAAAGTTCGGCGGAACATCTCTGGCTGACGCCGGCCAGTTCAAAAAAATAAAGGATATTATCGAAAAGGATCCTTCACGAAGATTTATCGTGGCATCCGCACCGGGAAAAAGATTTCCCGAGGACATAAAGGTCACTGACATGCTCCTCAGGTGTTATCAGAATGCAAAAAACGGTGAGGATTTTGAGCAGGACCTTAATGAGATAAAAAATCGTTTTCAGGATATCATGGAAGCACTGAACATTGACTTCCCGATCGATAAAGAAATAGACATTATCAGAAAACATCTCAGCGAAAATCCTGACAGTCAGTATATGGCAAGCCGCGGCGAATATCTCAACTCTCAGATCCTCGCCTCATATCTCGGCTTCACATTCGTTGATCCTGCCTGGTGTGTATGTTTCAATGAAGACGGAACTCTGGACAGCGTTATGACCAAACGTGCCATGAGTGCTGCTCTCCGTCCTCTAAAAAATGCTGTTGTGGCAGGTTTTTACGGCGCCGATACAGATGGCAGGATCCATACCTTTTCAAGAGGCGGCTCCGATGTAACCGGAAGCCTTGTGGCAAGCGCCATTGAAGCAGATCTCTATGAGAACTGGACCGACGTTTCCGGTCTTCTGGCTGCGGATCCCCGCATAGTGGATTCTCCGAAATCCGTTGAATATCTCAGCTATCGTGAGCTTCGAACCCTTTCCTATATGGGGGCTTCCGTTCTTCACACGGATGCGGTTCTGCCTGCATCAAATCTGGGAATCCCAATCAACATAAGAAACACCAATTGTCCCGATGACCCCGGAACCACTATCGTGCGAAAGCTTCCGGAAGGCAAGGTAAAGTATCCCGTAGTCGGTGTGGCAGGCCGCATCGGAATGTCAGTTATTCAGGTAGAAAAGGTTATGGTCAGCGATGGTTCCGGATTCAGCGCTGTCATGCTTGATATCCTGAAAGAACGTAATCTTCCCTTCGAACAGTGCCTCACGGGAATTGATACCATTACCCTTGTTATCAGAAGTGACCTTCTGAACCCCTGTAAAGATGAACTCCTGGAAGAAATAAAGACCAAGCTCAGTCCGGACTACCTTGGTATAAAAGAAAACCTCAGTATGATAGCCGTTGTTGGAGAGCGCGGTACCGAGTCCAGCGACGCCAATGTCAAGGTCCTCCACGCACTCGACGAAGCCGGCATTGAAATCAGCACCATTAATCAGGGGGCCGGAAAACTTAATCTCCTGATAGGTGTCCCGGAGGAACGCTATAAAGATGCAATACGCGCTGTCTATTCTTCTATCGACAGCTCACTGAACGAAGCATAAGATGACCCAAAATTCGTTGGCTCCGCAGAGGAAATAATGAAGCTTCATACCAACGGACCACTGAATTGAAAGTACATTCCGTTCAAAAAGTCCGTCAGTGATTAAACGCTCACGCATTCATCCCTGACGGACTTTTTTCTCTTCATGTTCTTTCAATCAGCATGCCTGGTTGGCATTGAAGCCTCATTTTTCCGTGTTTTGAAAGATTCAATGTTTTTTCTTTCTCTTCTTTTTCTTACTGTTATCCGAAGTATCGTGTTCTTTGTCGGATTCAGCTTCAACTTCCTTTACAGGTTCCGGAGCAGCTTCTTCTGTCTCGGGGACATCTTCAGCTTGCTCCTCCGGAGCTTTCGGAGCAGCTTCTTCGGCAGCTTCACTCTCTTCGGGTTCAGGATCACTCTCTTTTTTTTTTCATTTTCCGGAGACTTCTCATCTTCAACAGAATAGAACTCGAT
This sequence comes from Oribacterium sp., assembly GCA_024689585.1. Taxonomy (GTDB): domain Bacteria; phylum Bacillota; class Clostridia; order Lachnospirales; family Lachnospiraceae; genus Oribacterium. The sequence goes on along the minus strand of JAILDF010000197.1, from coordinate 1,097 downwards.
CTCAACATCCTCATCATCCACGAGATCTTCATCGTAGAGATCATCCGGATCAACATCGTCCGATGCCTGAGAACCAAGCTTTTCGTTCAGTGCTTCCTTCACAGTTCTGTAAGCATCCTTACCTGCATCGATGGCAAGGTTCTTGGTATCAACCGCAAGATTCTTGGCAGCATAACCGAGATCCTTGGCAGCTGCCTTGATCTCCTCCTTACCCTGACTGTTCTTTAAAGTTGTATAAGACCTCTTTGCAGAATTTTTAACCTCATTTGCCGACTCAAGCACATCTGTAAAATCCTGATCAACTTCCTCAGAAAACTTCTGATACTTGTAGAGGTAAGAAACAACTGCAGCTACGCCGCCGGCAAGAGCTGCCAAACCTAAAAGTCCACCTAACCCTTTTTTCTTCTTAGACATATTTATATCCTCCATTCGGGCAAACAGCTGCCCCAATATTTTTAGAAAAAACTGATAAGAAAATGATACCACCATTATAGAGCTATGTAAAACAATCATTTTTCAAAAATATAAAAATAAAAAAACCGGAGGGCAATCCCTCCGGCTCTAAATTATTTACCCTGCTCCGGGAGCTTGAATGAGGACTTAAGTCCTACGATACGGTTATATACCGGATGCTCAGGAGTTGAATCCTTGCTGTCTACACAGAAGAAACCGTTACGAACAAACTGGAAGCTGTCATAAGGCTTAACCTTCATAAGCTCCGGCTCAACCATGCAGTTTGTTACTGTTGTAAGTGAATTCGGATTGAAGTTAAGGGTTCCGTCATCATTCAGTTTGCCCTTCTCCTCATCGATAAGCTGCTCATAGAGACGTGCGGTTACCTGACCTGCGGTAGGAGCATTTACCCAATGGATAGTTCCCTTTACCTTACGGCCTTCGAAACCTGAACCTGACTTTGTAGCAGGATCATAGGTACAATGTACAACTGTAACATTGCCCTCAGCATCAGTCTCATAGGACTCAGCCTTAACGAAATATGCAGACATGAGACGAACCTCATTTCCAACGTAAAGTCTCTTATACTTCTTTGGAGGCTCGATCATGAAATCATCGCGCTCTATGTAAAGCTCTCTTGAGAA
>JAILDF010000153.1 GCA_024689585.1 Oribacterium sp. | reverse complement strand
AGACGCTTTATAAGCGGAGTCGCAACTGCTCTTCCCGGCATTCCCACTGGACTGTGGATAATGCGAACCTCCTCGGGGTCAGCATTAATCAAAGTATCCTTATAGGCCTGGGAAGCATCGCATTCCTCAGTGGCGATAAACCTTGTGGCCATCTGAACGCCGGCTGCTCCAAGATCCTGTACTTCCTCTATATCAGCCTTATCCCATATGCCTCCCGCAGCAAAAATGGGAATTCTTCTTCCTATAGCTTCCTCGTAAGGCTTAACTGCCTCAACAAGCTTTTTGAGGATCTCCGTAACCGACTGGCAGGTTCCCTCCAGAAGCTCCTTTTCCTTAAAGCCGAGATGACCTCCCGCCTTAGGTCCTTCAAGTACTATAAAATCAGGGAACCTGTGATAATTTCTCTCCCAGGACTTTGCGATAACCTTGAATGCTCTGTCGCTTGAAACGATAGGAGCGATAAGAGCCTTTCCCTCAGGAACAAACTCCGGAAGATCAAGAGGAAGTCCCGCTCCGGAAATAACCGCGTCAATACCGCTCTCAACCGCTGTCTTTACAGCAGACGCATACTGCTGTGTTGCTACCATGGCATTAATGGCCACAAGGCCAAGCCCCTGAGAAATCTCCTTAGCCTTTTGAATCTCCTTCTTAAGTGCCCGAAGGTTTGCCTCCTCCGGCTTCTTCAGGAAATCCTCTTCCCTGTATCCGCAATCCGCAGTACTGATGCAGCCGATGCCTCCGCACTTTGCTACAGCTCCCGCCAGCCTCTCCAGAGAAACGCCAACTCCCATTCCTCCCTGGATAAGCGGGATCTTCAACTCTCTTCCATGTATAGACAACAAAGCCATAACATCTCCTTCCGATATAAACACTAAATAATTTTAGCTAAAAATCTTTAACCATCATCAGCTAATATTAAATTCATTACATACAGAAGTCAATTTAATTTTTGATCCGGGACAAACCTTATATTATTTTTGATCCGTTAATTTTTATAACTTACTGTAAAAGTCCAGCCTTGCCATGGCAATAAAAAACCGGAGAGCATCCATTTGAATACTTTGAGCTGAGTTGTGACTCGTATTCAAATGGCTGCCCTCCGGGTCTGATCTGCTCAAGTCCCGGCCGGACTGTTACTACTGGCTCCAACCGAAGGGGTTATTATTTTTATTTTCTCCCACCTCATCACCAACGTAAAACGGGGCAGTCTCTATGCTCAAGCCTGTTTTTTTTCCGCTTTTATCAGATTCTCCGGCATAAATGTAGATAAAATCGCATATCTCATATTTATTGGCTTTATTCTTCTGAGCATTCCCCAGATTATGGTAGTAGTTAAAGCCACCCGGATTACCGGTGATATCTTCCAATATGCCGTTTTTTACATCATATGCAAAGTATCTCGCTTTTAGGCCGTTCCCGACAACAACAGAATCAAAATCAAGACTGTTTATACGTTCGGCTGCTTTGGCTTTTGCAGCACGGATATTGGCCTTATTGACCGCTATTTTTGCTTTTTTCAGATTATTGCTGTATATAGGCAGACCTACAGCTACCAGAACTCCTATTATCGCAAGAACTATAAGCAGCTCGGCAACGGTAAAGCCCTTTTTTGAATCACCTCTCTTATTAATCCCCTTCATCACTTACCCCCCTTCAATAACAGGGTCAGACAATTCTCAAACTGACTACTTCACAAGATTTAAGCCATACATCCTGAGACGATAATCATTGTCAATAAGCAGATATTCATTCTTATCCGTAAGATTGCACAAAATCTCCGCAAGCCTGTCATCGATCATGATCTTCCAGTCCGCGTCTATAACCTCGTCCTTTTCAGGATCATCGAGTGAAAAACAATCCAGGAGCATCTTGTCTCTTGTATATTCTCTGCCAACCCAATACTCCCGGGAATCAGTATTTAAATTATCATAAGCCTCAATATAGAAATCCTGTCCCATATCGTACTTGATATAGTTACGGAAATCCGAAGCTTCAACCACTCTGGTTCTGCAGTAGCCGCGAAGATCAAGGCATCTCAGTACATCATAAATGTAACCGCACACCTCTCTACGGTTTTTGCCATTTACCTGAACTCCACCATCGTCCAGGGTTTCGCCCTCAGGCTCTATCACCGGAGTGCCCATCCTTGTTTCGCCGGAAACATTATCCCTTGAAACCTGTCCGAAGCCCGGATTGAAATCTCCTGATGAAGGCTTGTTATAAGTGCCGGAAAAGAACGGATCCTTACCGCCGGATAAACCTTCATTGAATCCCTTTAATTCACGGGAAACAAATGCCTCTTCCCTGTCCGGAGCATCTACATAAAATCTTTCATTATGAATCTTATTTCCTACAACTCTGTAAGTATCATCCTCCTGTTGCTGGAAGATTGCGTAGAGCTGTATGCTTCTCTGCCGGAAAATCTGACCGATATCATAATAGTAGAAAACCTTTCCGGTATTTCCGTCATTGGATATATAAGAATAGGTGTTGTTCTCTATATCATTATCGCCTGTATAAGCGATGCTGACGGCGCCGTTAAAATCTATGAAGCAGACTGCGATTCTTTTGAATGGATATACCAGCTTCCCATGTCTTGACTTCCTGACAAGAACCCTGAGAACGTCCTCAATAAAATCAGCGGATGGCTTGCCGTTCTTGCTGTGAATCTCGATACCTTCCGCAAATGCAGTTCTTCCACCCAAAACTCCACAATCCTCGAAAGTTATAGGGTGCACATGTAAATATATATCAATCATCCTTGATTTCTCCTATAATCTGCTGCAATCCTTTGCAGACAACATAATCATCCTTAATTATATCTGCTCTCATCCTAAGAGCCTTTGCAAAGATTACTTACCGCCCACATCCCTTTGGGTATCCGCAATTTTTCTTCGCTAAATATTGTATCGGCAGAAAATCAAAAAACTTTATCCTTTTTAACAGCAAAACTTCTTTCGTACCTATAAAAAAACAATTAACACCCGCCGGAAGACTGTTTCCGACAGGTGTTCTGAGTTTTATTTCCTATTATTTTGCTGATTTACACCGGTTTCAAAGCCTTCCCGGCTAACGTGGATTTTATATGCTTTCAGCCTATTCCGGAGTTTGAAATCCTCTTTAGGTAACCGGATCATTATCAAAGGAACTCTGCCAGAGGCTTGATCTCTATGCCATCCTTTGTAAGTCCTTCACGGAGCTTCCGGACAAATTCCAGAGCCTTCACCCCGTCTCCGTGTACACAGATGGAATCCACCGTAATATCTATGTCCTTTCCGGTTATGGCGGTTACCTTCTGCTCCTTCACCATGCGGATCACGCGGTTTAATGCCTCGTTCTCGTCCGTTATCATTGCCCCGGGCTTTTTACGGTTAACGAGAGTTCCGTCCTCTTCATAAGCCCTGTCGGCAAATACCTCTGCCGCGGCCCGGAGACCCATGGCCTTAGCCGCCTTGTAGAGCTCACCTGAAGGAAGCGCCATAACTATAAGCTCCGGATCATAGTCCTTTATGGCCTTACAGATATCCTCGGACATTGCAGTATCCTTTGCAGCCATATTATAGAAAGCACCGTGTGGCTTTACATGCTGAAGCTTCATCCCCTGAGCTTTCATGAAAGCATCCAGAGCACCTATCTGGTAAAGAGTATAGTCATAAGCTTCCTCACCGGAAACCACCATGTTGCGGCGTCCGAAGCCCATGAGATCAGGATATCCCGGATGTGCTCCCACCCTGATACCGGCAGCCTTTGCCGCCTCTACAGTCTTATGCATAACCGTAGGATCCGAAGCATGAAATCCGCAGGCAACATTGGCACTTGTAATAAGCGGGATTATCTCGCTGTCCATCCCCAATGTATAACGCCCAAAGCTCTCACCTATATCACTGTTTAAATCTATTTGCATCTCACTTTCCTCCCTTTACAAACAGCTCGATGAACCCTGTGTCTGCCTTTCCTTCACAGAAGGTAGGATTGTTCATGATCTTGTACTGGAAATCAAGATTGGTATCAACCCCCATGATGAGGGTCTCGTCAAGCGCCGCCTTCATCTTCATTATAGCAGAAGCCCTGTCGGGAGCGTGAACTATGATCTTTGCGATCATGGAATCATATTCCGAAGGTATAGTATAGCCCGTATAGACAGCACTATCCACTCTGACACCGTTTCCTCCGGGAAGCAGCAGATTCGTGATCTTTCCGGGGCTCGGCATGAAATGCTTCTCGGGGATCTCGGCATTGACACGGCACTCTATTGTATGACCTTTAAGTACGATGTCCTCCTGGCTGAAGCTAAGCTTCTCCCTGGCTGCAACTCTTATCTGCTCCACCAGAAGATCCGTTCCCGTTTCCATTTCGGTAACACCATGCTCAACCTGGATACGGGTATTCATCTCCATGAAATAGTACTCCCCGCTCTGATCCACTATGAACTCGATAGTGCCTGCGCTGTTATAGCCAACAGTCTTAGCCGCCAGTGCAGCATCC
>JAILDF010000147.1 GCA_024689585.1 Oribacterium sp. | reverse complement strand
GGAAGAGGATTATTATACCCAGCTTGGTAAAGTAAATCTTTATAATCTTTCCCTTTCAGCAAGTGACATTCATGGCGGTACAAGTTATTTTGATACCTGGCCCATGGTCATGACTGAATGCAAAGATGGTCACATAAATATCATAAAATATAATATTACTTTTAAAACCTATACTGACGAGCTATTCCCGGATTTCGCAAATACATATGAGTTTGATTTATCTGATTTTAAGGGTAAAAACGGAGAGCTTTCCCTTAATGCAGTTTTACAATGTGCAAAGGATGGTAAGAGAATCATCCTTGATGACATGACAAAGGATGGAAAAATCATTCAGATCATGGCCTGGAGAGTGGCGGTAAATCCCGTGACAAATGTTTCAGCTGTAATGGTTGCCGTATTATCCTCAACTGACCAGCGTGGAGGATTCCTTGACGAAAAACACAACAAAGAACTTCAAAGATTATCCGGAGAGTATGAAAAGCTCCGGAAAGAAAATATGCGTCTTAAAGAAGAGGCAGATGTAACCCAAAAGATTACTGAACTCAAAAAATCAGTATCGGATCTTCTGACCAATATGCCTGCCATGACCTTCTCTAAGGACGTGGATACAGGAAAATACCTTGCCTGCAATCAGGCCTTTGCCGACTATGCCAACAAGGAAACTCCTGAGGGTGTCGTAGGATTAACGGATTATGAGATTTTTGATGAAATCACCGCACGTCATTTTGTTGAGGATGACAAAAAAGCTCTTTCCATGAGTAAACCATACATTTTCTTCGAAGATGTGCCTGATGCAGCCGGAAATCCCCGTCAGTTCCAGACCACCAAGCTCAAATTCACTGATAATACGGGAAGAGAGTGTCTGCTGGGACTTTGTCAGGATGTCACGGATGCCATGAAGATCAAGCGTGAGTATACCGAAAAGCTGGCTCTTGTCCAGAACATGGCCGAGATTGATGCATTAACAGGCATCAAAAACAGAAATGCCTATGAAACAAGAGAAGATCTCATGAACCTGAGAATCCGGGAGCATCGGCAGCCGGAGTTTGCCATCGTTGTGCTTGATGTAAATGATCTTAAGCTTATAAATGACACTGAAGGGCATGAGGCAGGAGATAAGCGCATATGTGATGCCTGCGAGATAGTCTGCAGAACCTTTAAACGAAGTCCTGTTTACAGAGTTGGCGGCGATGAATTTGTCGTGATTTCTCAGGATGAGGACTATGAAAGAAGTGATGATCTGGTCGGAATCATTGCACGAAACAATGAAGAAGCCCTAAAGAACGGCGGAATCGTCATCGCCTGTGGAATGGCGAAATTCCATAATGAAGAAACTGTAGCTGAAGTCTTTGAAATCGCAGATAAGAGAATGTATGAAAACAAACATTTCCTGAAAATGCAAAAGAACCAGCATTAAACCAACAGATAAGCCACCGGAGAGAACCGTCCCCGGTGGTTTTATGCTACGGAATAAATCAACCAAAATATTGAACAAATTAAAAATTATTTTTTTAACATATTTCACAGATATTATTAAGTCTCTTGAAATCTATTGAAACCGCTTTCAATTAATTCTAAAATAAATATAAAATTTTATAAACAATCTACACAGGAGGTAATGTATGATCAGTTTTTTGTTTTGTCTCTGTTTACTGATTGCTGGCTATTTTACTTATGGTAAATTAGTCGACAACACCTTTGGTCCCGATGACCGTGAAACACCGGCTGTCGCCATTAATGATGGAGTTGACTATGTTGTTTTACCACAGTGGAAGTTGTTCCTGGTTCAGCTTTTGAACATCGCAGGTCTTGGTCCTATTTTCGGTGCACTTCAGGGTGCTCTTTGGGGACCGATAGTATTTCTCTGGATCACTTTCGGTACAATCTTTGCCGGCGGCGTACATGATTATTTCTCAGGTATGCTGAGTGAGAGAAATAACGGTGATTCCATCGCCGAGGTTACAGGTAAGTATCTCGGAAATACCATGAAGACTATCATGAGAGGTTTCTCGGTAGTTCTTCTCGTAATGGTTGGTACAGTATTTGCAGTAGGTCCTGCAGGACTTATCGTTCAGCTCCTTTCCAACAAGGGTGTTACCGGAGCATTTGCAAGTACAGCAGTATGGCTTGCCATCATTCTGACTTACTATTTCATCGCAACTTTTATTTCCATCGACAAGATCATAGGTAAGATTTATCCTGTATTCGGAATCTGCCTTATCATCATGGCTATCGGCGTTGTTATCGGACTTCCGTTAAACGGTTTCCATACACCTGAACTTTGGGATCATTTCTACAACATGCATCCGAAGGCAACTTCTGTATGGTCCTTCATGTTCATCACTGTAGCCTGCGGTGCTATTTCAGGTTTCCATTCAACCCAGTCACCTCTTATGGCAAGATGCCTTAAGTCAGAGAGACAGGGACACTTCGTATTCTACGGCGCAATGGTTGCCGAAGGATGTATCGCTCTTGTATGGGCAGCAGCAGGATGTTCACTTTATGCAGCTGAGGGCGGTCTCAACACAGGTCTTCAGGAAGCTCTTGCAGCAGGACAGTCAGCAGCCATCTATGATGTCTGTGTAAAGACCATGGGTAATGTTGGTGTTATCCTTGCCATGCTCGGTGTTGTAGCTTGTCCTATCACTTCAGGTGATACAGCATTCCGTTCAGCAAGACTTACACTTTCAGACTGGTTAAAGATCGATCAGAAGTCATATGCAAACAGACTTAAGCTCTGCGTACCACTTCTCGGATGCGGTGCTTTCCTCGGATTCGGAAACTCCTTCGGACTTTTCAGCTATGCTGTTATCTGGAGATATTTCTCCTGGACAAACCAGACTCTTGCAATGCTGGTTCTCTGGTCAGGTGCAATGTATCTCGTAAGAGAGAAGAAGAACTACTGGGTATGTGCAGCCCCTGCAACTTTCATGTCAGCAGTATCAGCTACCTACTTCTCAATGGCTCCTGAATGCTTAGGTCTCATTCCTGTATTCACAAATAACAAGACATTTGCATATCCGTTTGGAATTATCGTAGCAGTATGCTTCCTTGGTCTTTTCCTTAAGGCAGCAAAGAAGTATAATCCCAATGTAAATGTTCATCATGCAGCACATGCATAAATAACAGAGGTTAAAATGTTTTTTACTCCTAAATGTCTCGGAACGACAACATTAACAAAAGAAGAACTGAAAGAAGATAAAGAAAAATGCCTGAAAGTAGGTCCCTGCGGACTTGGCGCAAAAGCACTTTATCTTAACAGTTTCTTTCTGGACAGGGTCTACTATATAAGCTACAAGGATATAAACAGATGCTTCAAAAGGGTTGCCATGAGTAAGGGCGGCTTTACCGGAAAAGGTGTTTTCGGAAGTATGCCTTATCTGGTTGTACAGTATGGCACCGGGCTTGAGAAACAGTGTAATTTCAAATTTGAAGAAGAAGTTGATATGTTCCTTGAGGAGCTTTCAAAGATCAGACCCGAGATGCCTCTTCACAGCGTGGAAGCTGAATACAAGCTGAGAATGGCTGAAGAAGAGGAGCGGAAGAGATACTTAAAGGAGCTTTCTCCGGAACAGGAAAATTCCGTTAAGGTTTTAAGAGATGCTGAAGAAGTTGTCAAAACTTATCCTGAGCAGTACACTAAACTTTCCGTAACTGCTAAACAGAAGCGCGTCATCGAACGTATAAGTCCAACCTATCAAAAGGTTGCACTGGTTATCCTGATGCTTTCCGTAGCTTCAGCACTGTTTGGTGTTTTTGCCCTTATTAAAGGGCAGGGCCTGGCCATTTACTTTGTGCTTTTTGGTTTCTCCTTTATCTTTATCGTTATTTCCTCAAGGATACTTCCCACAGGAAGAAACAATAAAGCTTATGCGGAGAAGGAATGGACAGATGCTCTTAAGGATATGTCCGAAACCATGAAGGATAATAAAGACTTCCCGGTTCCGCCTCAGTATGCACATCCTGTAGTTCTGGAGAGAATGATCAGAGTCATAAGAGAGGGCAGGGCTGACAGCGTCAGTGATGCATTTACTCTAATGAAGGAAGACCTCAGGAAGCTGAACAGCGATGTTACTGTTTCTCAAAAAGAATATGACGAAGTGGTCCAGGTTAAACCGATGTTTCTGGTGATGGACTACAAATAAAAGATTATTATTATAAATATAAAGTCGATAAAATATGTAGCGAGTTAGGCTGCATTTCGGCTTTATATTTTTTTTATATATTTTTTGATCACAACGAGGTGACGATACATGCTTAAATCCAATTTTAAACGTTCTTTACGTACCTTACTTTCCATAACAACAGCCATGATGTTGATGACCGGCTGTATGGATCAGATACCGGAAATACAGGTCACTCCGGAGGAGACTTCAACAGGAGAAACCAAAACCACAGAAACCACTGCTGCCGGTGTAGAGTCCGGCGGAACTATGGCAGAAGGCAAAGAAGGGTCCGCTGATTCCAAAGAACCGGAAAAGAACGGAGAAGTAGTGCTTCTCTTTACAAGTGATGTTCACTGCGGAATGGATAAAGGCTTCGGCTATGCGGGGCTTCAGGATGTGAGAGATAAATTTGATGCTGAAGGCTATACCACCATGCTTATAGATAACGGGGATTTTATACAGGGAGAAGCAGTGGGAACTCTCACAAAGGGCGAAGATCTCGTAAAGCTTATGAATTCCCTCAATTATGACTTTGCTGTGGTTGGAAATCATGAATTTGATTACGGTATGGATCAGTTCATGAAAATTGCCGACATGGCAAATTTCCCCCTCATAAGCTGTAACTTCAGAAAAAACGGTGAGCTTGTTTTTGAACCATATGTCGTTAAGGAAATTTGCGGAATAAAAATCGGCTTTGTGGGTGTAACAACCCCCACAACCATCACTACATCAACTCCAAAATTCTTCCAGGATGATAAGGGTGAATATATCTACGATTTCATGCAGGATGACACCGGAGATATGCTCTACGAAGCAGTACAGAAGTCAGTGGATGATGTAAGAGCACAGGGGGCTTCCTATGTATATCTTGTGGGACATCTAGGCATGTATGATGATGTACGTCCATGGACCTATGCAGATGTAATTTCACACACAAGTGGTATAGATGTTTGTTTTGATGGTCATAGTCATGACACTGAACATGTGGTCATGAAGGACAAGGATGGTAAAGACGTACCAAGATTTGGTCTGGGCACAAAGCTCAATGTCATCGGCTACAGCCACCTCAATAAAGATAAGGGCATAGTCGATACCAACGTTTGGAGTTGGGCAAATGATGTTTCCCTGCCTGATCTTCTGGGAATAAAAAATAAGCTCTCAAAGGAAATTGATAATGATAATGCAGATGTGAACAAACTTATGGAAAAAGTGGTTGCCCATTCATCCGTAGACCTGACCGTAAACGATCCAAAGGAAAAGGATTCAAAAGGACAACCGGTAAGAATGGTACGACGTGCCGAAACAAACCTCGGTGATCTCTGTGCCGATGCTTACAGAAATCAGACAGGTGCCGATATCGGAATCATAAACGGCGGAGGTATCAGAGCCGGGATACAAAAGGGTGATGTATCTTACGGCGACATAATCAATGTAAATCCTTTCGGAGATACCATCATTGTTATAGAAGCTAAAGGACAGCAGATCATTGATGTTCTTGAATGGGGAGCAAAAACCATTCCGGATGAAGACGGAGGCTTTATACAGGTTTCCGGATTAAGTTACGAAATAGATGCCTCTGTCAAAAGCGGAGCTAAAAAAGATGACAAAGGTATGTGCACGGGATTTGAGGGTAAGCGCCGTGTTAAAAATGTAAAAGTCGGAGATAATCCTATAGATCCTTCCAAGACCTACACCGTGGCCGGAATTAACTACCTTCTTCAGGAAAACGGAAACGGAATAACATCTTTCGACGGCTGCAAGGTAGTACAAAACAACCAGAAACTGGATAATCAAATATTGATAGATTACATTACAGAGACATTAAACGGAGAGATCGGAGACGAGTACAAAGACCCCTATGGGCAGGGAAGGATCGTGATACATGATGAAGGAGAGAATTCATAAGCACATTCAACTGATTCATCTGTAAATCGATTGTCCGTTGAAACAGGCCACTCTAAAAGGTGAGTACATGAAATATATCAAAACAAAAGAAGACTCAACTTCCTGTATCATGATTGCAGGAAATACCAATTGTCTTGAAGCGAAAACCCTTAACCATATTGCGGATTATTACAGAGTTGTCATCATTTCAGACAACTCTGATAATGTAGCCCCGATTAAGCTTTCCGCTAAATATTCCAAAAGAATAAAAACCTACAAAGAGGATCTCTCCTCAGACAACTGTAAAAAGATATTTCAGGCTTTTTCACCGGACACAGTATGGTATTTTTCAGGCTATACAGATGGATGTGATGGTCTCAGAGATGAAAACAAGAAGTTGTCGGCTCTCATACATTACTGTTCTGAAATAGGAGTTCAGAAGCTGATCTTTATCTCCTCTGTCAGCAGCCTTAACTACTACTTCAAGGATACCGTCAGCGGCAAAGTGAAGATTTACCTGTCTGAAACCGGGTTCGAATGCAGTCAGCTTGAAAACCTTTGCAGATACAGCTCCACAAAAAACTATTTGAAATACATAATTCTGAGAGCTCCCTACCTGTACAGCAAATATAATAATACAAAAAACTATCTGGGCAGTATCTTCAGCAGGATGGAAGAAATCGAACCTATAGTTTTTCCTTATGATGCCTCCGGTAAGATTGATTTTCTTTCTGTCCGGGATCTTACAGAGCTTTTGATGTTTATAACCGAGGAAACCCTGGATGATGCCGGAACCTACACTTTAACCTCGGATTCAGGACTTACTTATCAATCATTTGCAGAATTACTGAAAAAATGTGAACCTTCAACACAGGCAAGCTTTTCCGAAGGAAACCCGTGCGTTTTGGAGCTTGATGAGAAAAACGAAAACAAAAATATCAGAAAAGAGTATGGTTTCATACCTTTGGATAATATTGTCGAAAACCTGAATGACTTCTATAAGATATACAAACAGGGTCTTAATAGAGAAGTAAATTTCATTGAAAAGCTTTTGGAAAAGATGCCCAAGCTTCCAATCATAGCATTGGCAGTTGTCGAAACACTGGTTCTGTTTGTCATCATCCATCTGCTTTTACCCTACACCTCGGATAATACACTTTTTAAATATGTGGATCTGAGACTGTTCTTTGTTGTCATACTGGGTGTTACCTACGGTATGATACCGGGAATGCTTGCCGGACTTCTGATGTGTTTTTCATTGATACACTCTTATTCCCAGGCAGGAATCACGATCAAAATGCTGTTTTACAATATGGACTACTGGCTTCCCTTCGCCATATACCTTATGACCGGAGCCATCACAGGCTATCTTGTAAGTACAAAGGATCAGAAGCTGAAATTCGCAGAGGATGAAGCTATTTCACTTCACAACAAATACTCCTTCCTGAATGATGTTTATATGTCCGTTATAAACAACAAGGAAGAGTATAAGCGTCAGATTCTCGGTTATCAGGACAGTTTCGGAAAGATATTTGAAGCGGTCCACAGTCTGGACAGCTCAGTGCCTGAAAAGATCTTTATGAACAGCATTGAAACCCTGGAAAATATCCTGGATAACCATACTATAGCCATATATACCCTGGACAAATACCAGAGATTCGGAAGACTGGTGGCATGCTCAAGAGAGCTTCTGACTTATCAGCCTAAATCTCTGTACATTGAACAGATAAGTGAAGTATATGAGGTGATCAAAAACCGTGAGACCTGGAAGAATATTGATTTTAAAGAGGAGCTTCCTGCCTATGCTTACGGAATCCTGGATGAGGG
>JAILDF010000139.1 GCA_024689585.1 Oribacterium sp. | reverse complement strand
GGTCACATAATATGCGGAATAACAGACTGTATGTTGGCATATATGAAAAATGGAAAGTTTGAGTTTTCTGATGTAAAAGATAACGAAAAGATGAAAAGAGTTTTTGATGGGGCGTCATTAAGACAAATCGAGCTTGCAATGTTAATAGGTGTGTTTGCGATTTTTCTTGCTAGTTTGGGATATATAAGTGTTAGCAAAATGATTATGGAAAATTCGCCAGCTGTGGGATGTGCTTTATTAATAGCATCTATGTTCTTCATAGTGCTTATTTCAGCACATCATGTTTTATGCGGAGCTACAGAGTGGTTCTATGTAAAACTTGGAAGAACAGATGATGCATTGGAAGCAATAATTAAATTCTTTAAAAGAACATCGCCTGCAGCTATAGCATATGTTGGACTTCTTGTTTTTGACGTACTGCTGTTTATTATGGTTATAACGGGAAAAACGAATTTGCCTAGGTGGGCATGTGTTTTTAATACACTCCCTGCATTTTTGATAATGACTCCAACAAAAGTTCCGGCAAAGGGAAATATTGCTAATGCCTTTATGTTTCTTGGACTAACTATTGCAAGCTGGTAGCCAGGTTTATTGTCATGCTATATGTCATGAAGGCCTTTGATATCATTGTTCAAGACCAGTGGCTTGTTATGACAGTGGGTTATTTCAAGAAGATATTTCCGGAGACAGTTGAATGTGCAGGATGGAAAGACAGGGGATTTAATAACAAAAATCAGATAATAAGAATAGTTTTGTATCCGTTCCTAGCTATGATAACAGCAGGTGTTTTCATATTATTCTGTAAGTGATTTTCTGTAATGTAAGGAGAAGCAGAAAAAAACTAAACAAATCTATCTGAGAAATTGCAAGAGAAAACGGAGGGTATATAAAATGAAAATAATGGTATTAGGAGTCGGCGCGATAGGGTCACTTATGGTTCATTATCTATGCAGGGCAGGTAATGACGTGACTGTAGTTGCAAGATCGACATATGATGATCTTAGTAAAAACGGTCTTGTGATCAGGCATTATATTCAGAAGAGAACAACAGTCGATCATCCAAAAATTGTAAAGGATGCGGATGATAGACATTATGATATCGTTTTTTCAGTTATGCAGGGACAACAGCAACTGACTCTTCTTCCAGTATTGTCATCATTGAACACTGATCTGCTTGTACTTGTCGGCAATAACATGGAAACAGATAAGTGCGAAGAAGAACTCAAGAATATGCCCCATCTTTATGGCTTTCAAGATTCGGCCGGACACAGGGAAGATGGCGTTACTGTAGCAGGACGTCTTCCGGTAACTAATCTTACGGTCGGTGGTCTTAACAGAAAACCATCTGATCTGGAAATCCTGAAACTGAAAAAGGCTTTTAATGTCAGAGGTTATAAGGTCACGCCGGTTGATAACATGTACGCATACTATATGTATCACATAGCGGAAATAATGCCGTATTGCTATCTCAGTTATCATCTTGGGTGTGACTTGAAAAAGGCTACGAGCAGGCAGATCCGGATGGTTATGGATGCTACCGGAGAATGTTTTGACTATCTGAAGGATCAGAGGATACCGGTAATGCCACCAGGAGAAGACAGTTATTATGCCGGTGGCATTAAGAAAAAGGCAATGCATATGCTGTACAGCGTGATGTCCAAAACTGTTCTGGGAAAACTAATGGTGTCAGATCATTGCCAAAATGGCATACGAGAGATGAAATATCTGGACGAACTATTTGAAGATTATCGTAAGGCGCATCCCGGGAGGCAGATGCCTATCTGGGATGAGTTGAGAAGGTGGGCACTTCCTGCATTTGATAATGCCGATGATTATGCTCCTCAAAACACTAATGACGCAAAGACTAAATCAAGGGATTATTTTAATAACCACAGACGATCCAAATTGGCCGGTGGAGGATATTGGAGACATGATTATAAATACGCATTTTCGATCATCAAAAAGATTAAACCGGAGAATCTGATAGATATCGGCTGCGGTCCGGGAGCTTTTTTGAGTGAGGTGTCAAGGCTTTTTCCAGAAGTTTCGCTTAATGCGCTTGATCTTTCTGAGGAGATGATAGAAGAGACAGGAAACAGGCTCTCCGGTAAAGTCATTGCAACGGTCGGAGACTCCGAGAATATGCCGCTTGAAGATGAGCAATATCAGGTCGTCACCTGCAACATGAGCATTCATCACTATCCCCATCCGCAGAAGGCTGTCAATGAAATGTATCGGATATTGAAAAAGGGCGGATATCTTTTGCTGAATGACATGGATTGTGCATCTCCAATCAGAGCTGTGGCAAATTTCTGGTTTCCACGCATGAAAGCTGGCGATGTGAAGATGTATAACAGGGATGAAATATTGGAATTAGTGAAAACTGCCGGATTTAAAAAAGTAAAGTACAGAAAAATCTCGCTATTTACATTTCAGTGCATAGCAAAGAAGTAAAGTTAATTGTTCACATAGGTAAAGGAATGATGCATTGTTGGGGAGCTATGGAGTTTGTGCCAGAAGCTCGTGCAGTGCGGCAGGAATATTTTAAAGCTCTAAATTAAATTTAGAAAATATAAAGAAGGAAACTACAAAAAGGGTGTATATACTCATTAATCATGGCACTTTTATTCGCAGGAATTGATTATATAATACTTAAGTTTTTTGTCTGGAGATAAATAGAGGAATTGGAGTAAAAAAAGAATGAAATATTTTGAATTTGGAAAAGAAAATCCTACTACATTGCTGCTGCTTCATGGAGTGGATACTACATGGCAACTAAGCTTTCAACCATTTATAGAAGTGGCTGCAAAGAAATATCATGTTATAGCTGTTGCTGAGGATGGTTTCAATACTGATGAACCTGAGATAGATGCGATAAGTGTA
>JAILDF010000122.1 GCA_024689585.1 Oribacterium sp. | reverse complement strand
TTATTACCTGATCTCCCACGCCACTTGGAGCATGTTTGAAAGCCTCATTCTTGAATCCGAAAATCTGACCATGGAGAAAGCCGATACGTTTCTGAACATATATCTTTTCGCTCAGAGCCTGGTCTCCGTAGCCATATATGTTGGGCTAATGTTTACATATCTGAAAGTCCTGAGCGGGAAATATATTCACAAAGGCTATGAGCCAAGCCCGAGGGAAAGCATATTTTTGATACTCCCCTGTGTCACGGGACTTGGAGTGTCTATGACATTGCGTGTGATCATACTGAAAATCAACGAAAGATTATCCCTGCTGATTTATGACAAGGTTCCGGAGGTTCTCATATGGATTATAGTCATTTGTTTGCTGCTTCTTGGATCTATCATTGCCGTCATGATGCTGTTTCAGTACCTAATAGAACGTAATGAGGAGAGACGGAAGCAAGCCATCCTTGAAAAACAGGTGGAGCAGCTTCACAGGGAAATCGAGGATGTTGAAAACATATATTCTGATCTGCGGGGACTGAAGCATGATATGAGAAATCACCTTAACAATATCATGCAGTATGTTAAGAACACCGGAAATGATATGGCGGAGATAGACGGATACCTCGATAAGTTGGAGAATGCAGTAAAGAAACTGGATTTTTCATCAAGGAGCGGAAATCCCATCACGGACATCATCATTTACCAAAGGATGCAGGAAGCGAAAAGGGGTGGAATAACCTTCGAAGTGGATTTTGTAGCTCCAGACGCTGGACTCAAATATACGGATTATGTGGCGCCGAACCTCGGGCACATAAAGACGGATTATGTGATGCCTGGTTCCGGGCAAATAGAGGCAGGTTTTGTTGCTCCAAACTCTGGACGTATAGACATTTATGACATAGCAGTCATTTTGGATAATGCTTTGGACAATGCATTTGAAGCTTGCCGGAAGGTGGATGGTGCAAGAGCAATCACTCTTAAGTCCTATATGAAAGGGACTCTGTACTTTATTGAGATTGAAAATGTATTTAACGGGCAAGTGACCTTTGACAAGGATACCGGACTTCCCGTGACGAGTAAAACGGATAAACATTTGCATGGGATTGGCATTTCAAATATCCAAAAATGTGCAAGAAAATATATGGGGGATATAGACATTGAGATAAAAAGCGAAAGAGAAAATCACAGGTTTATTTTGACGGTTATGATGAATACTAAGAGAGCAAGGCAATGACCGTTGACCGGAATGATCGCAGTTGAAACGACAGCCATTTCCTCAATAATATAGGATGCAAGATTGCCGTACTTATTTTCCTTAGTCGTGGCCGGAAACAATAAATCAGGTAATTGACCGCAAGAAAAGTGGTGTTCACTGCAATTGCATTATATCTGGTTTTTGACATCCGAAGTAAAGATTAGACGAAGGAGGTTTGAAATGGCCGTAGAGATTAATGATACGTATGGAAAATATGTCGGCAATAATGTAAATCCAAAGATAATAAAACGAGGAAAGAACTCCGGAATCAAACGAGACACAGAGATAGGAGACAGAGCCGGAGAGTCAGTAGTTGAAGTATTGCTAAACCAGAAGGATACCCTGGAGATTTCTGAGCAGGGAAGGACAGCCTTAAAAGCAAACCTGGAAGCAGATGATGCGAAATCCGATTCGATATTTTATATGGACAAAGATCCGTCATTCGACACGGTCGGTGATCTGACATCTGATACAGTTAAAGATCTGATATTTGAGACAGTTGATGATCTTTCAAAATACCTTTATGAGAACTACAACATTGTAAAACAGGGTATGGCGGAAATCTCATCAAAATATCTGAGAGATTGCCTTACGGATCCGGACAAACGCCAGTCTCTTTTCGAAAATTTAAAGGCAGCAGATGAAGCACTTGAAGAAAAACAGGGAAAAGTAGGCTTCCAAAGCATGAAGATAAAAATCGATGATGACGGAGAAGTTACCATGGAATCCACAAGTAAATCTGTAGGAGTCAACGAACAAAAGCGAAGAAGACAGATCGCTGCAGCTGCTACCAGAGGTGACATGCAGGCAATCATCGCCTTACTGGAACAGGATCTTCAGGAGGTGGAAGCAGGACTTGAAGAAAATGCCTGCGACGAAAGAGAAGTGGAAAAGGTGAAAGCACTTCTTTCTGAAGCAAAGCAGAAGATGTCCTCCCTTCCTGACCGCGAACCCACACCGGAAGAACAAGCTATAATGATGATGAATACGTTGAT
>JAILDF010000018.1 GCA_024689585.1 Oribacterium sp. | reverse complement strand
TCCACAGGCACTTCGGCAAATACCTTATCCATCATTTTTCCGTATTCATCCCGCCAGTCCGGACAGAAGATCATGGGGTCAAAGCAGAGCCTCACCGTAAAGCCAAGCTCCAACGCCTTTTTCACACTCCTGATCCGCCCCTCCAGGCTCCCCGTCTTATGCTCATAATGTTTCACCACATAGTCCGGCGAAAGAGTAAAAGCAAAGATGTTCCGGGGGCTCACAAAACTAATGGCCTCAAAATCTATGTTCCCCGCCTTTGTCCTAATTTCGATGGTAAGCTCCGGATACCGGTTGGTAAAACCTATCCACTCACTCACATAACCTGTAAGCTTTTCAATAGCCATCAGGTCAGAATCATAAGACACGCAGAGATAAACCGGATGTTCCTTAAGAAGAGCTTCCACCTCTGAAAAAATGTCCCGAAGATTCAGAAATATCACCATATTTCCTGAAGGATACATACCCTTGAGATAACAGTATTCGCAGTCAAAAAGGCAATTCATCATGCAGGAAGTATAGTAAAAATGCTTATTCCCCATGCTCTGGCAAACCTTAGCCCCGGGATAAACCAACGCCCCTGGCTTCACCGCAAGAATCAGCGCCTGCGACTCATGCTGCCTGACATAATTCTGCCTATGCCGGTTAAACACATCCTTATAATGTCCTATCCTGACCACAACCGCCTCCGGAAAATGCGAAATGATTTCCTCCGCCTTTTCCCGGTACTCCTCATCCAGAAATACCTTTTCCTCCACATATATATGTGAGAAAGGCTTGTTTATCTCCGGACTCTCTTCACTTTTTCCGTATGCCAATGTTTCTGCCACAAATCTTTCTCCATCAATAATATTCTTTGATCCGAAAAGCTCACACCATGAATTTGAAAAACCTTACCATATATTAAGCGAATCAAAGCTCAGTTAATGATACAGCTTTTTATCCTGTCCAGTGCCTTTTTACCGCCACGCTTATCTATGGCCGGCAGCACTCCTTCATCATAAAGCACCTTAGCTGCATTTTCCCAATCAATGCCGCTGAGAACTGCATACTTCACATATTGCTTTAGCTGATCCTGCATCACCTTGGAAAAATGACCGTCCTCGATGATCTTATCCACAAGACCATCGCCGTTTTTGTCGGAAATTCCGCCCCGGTTCTTTTCTTTTTCAGACAAGGCTAACAGTTTTTCCACATAATCCGAAATCTCCTCCACACGACTGTTGATAACAGCATTGACCTTGGCAGCCATGTCAGATACATAAGAAGATGAAGCTTCTTTATCTTTCGGCATGACCATCTCAGCCTCAGTCTCAATACTCCTATCAAACACAACCCGCTCCCGGTCTTCAGCCTCAATGCCTCCGTCCGATACAACCCTTATGAAACTCATCTGATGAGGTCCCAGAAATAAATTCCCAGCCTGATAAACCGCCGCAGATTCCATATCATAAAGATCGTAATCCTCCGCCGCCACAGCCATAAAAGCCGCCGCCCTCTGAGACAGCACCGTGCTTCCTGTGATCCCCGAAGCCTCCCTCAGGTCAGTTTTGATCAGCATATCCGGATAAAAAGTCCTGTCTGAATTCTGATCCAGAAGCTTGTTCAAAAGGAATATTCCCGTGCCTCCATGAAGCGCCGCTGCCGTTCCCACCGACAGAAGCTGATCCCCCGGCCCCGCATCATATTCCGTCAGAACCGCCGCCACAGCAGCTGCTGCCGCCACCGGCCCCACACCGATAATCGCAAGAACAACTTCCGAATCCTCCGAAACAAACTCCTGAAACCTCGTCCTGTCCGTCCTCTTTTTTAGCCCCAGCCTCTTAATCACCGGCTTCGCCTCCGGATACAACGCCATAAAAACAAATACCATTCAAACCACCGCCAATATTTCATTATTGTCATCTCTTGGAATTATAACACACCACATTACCAATCGCTTATTTACCCAACCAATAATGATTTTGTAAACACCGCCGCCCAGCAACATTTCCGGCAAAGAATTCCAAGTCAGAGCCGGAGGGCATCCCTTTATACACGTTGAGTGAGGGAGAGAAAAATCAAAGTCGAATCCCGTAGAGGCAGTGGGCATCCATTTTAAAACGTTGAGCCGAGCCGTGAATAATCAAAATTGCTCCCCTTAGAATCACTTGGTTCCATTTTCCTTAGCCCCCTCGCCAAGTCAGAGTTGTTATAAAAAGAACTCTGACATTGGCGAGGGCCTAGTGATTCTTAGGGGAGCAATTTTAGATTATTCCGGCGAGGCGACCCGTTTTAAAATGGATGCCCACTGCCTCTTAGGGATTCGACTTTAATTTTTCCGACCGAACGACCCGTGTATAAAGGGATGCCCTTCGGCTCTGACGTATTACTGATTAGACTGCTGCTGAGCAATCATGTTATTGTATGCCGCATTAAGCGCATTGGTATTCTTGATGATGAGGTGCATAGCATAGAACGGACCAACGCCGCAAAGCCATGCGCCAAGAATCCACCAGAGAAGGATGGTAGTACCGCCCTCCTCGAACCTCATGCCATAACGAGGAGCATTGCTCTGGATACGGTTGGCAAAATTATACAGCCATACATAATCATAGATTCCGCAGGTAAGGATACCAAAAAGAATATACTCAAGGATACCCTTGGTCACCTTTCCGTCACCCGCGCAGGTAACATTAACATCCTGAATGATAAGGTGAAGCATGTAAAGATCATAAATTCCACAGGTTATGATTCCGAGAAGAATGTACGCAACGATGCTTCTGTCTGTTGAAAGAGGACCTACCGGACCACCGTAAGGCTGACCATTCGGATTAATGTTTCCGTTTGCACCGTTGTACTGCTGATTCACATTGTTTCCGGCGGGAGCATTGGCAGCTGCGTACTGCTGGTTCACACTGTTTCCAGTGGGAGCATTTGCACCGGTGTACTGAGCGGTGTTCTTTCCGGCCTGGAACTCATTTTTTGCCTGAACAGCCATCTCGCCTACGGTCTTCAGATCTTCCTTGATGCCATTTCCGAAATTACTCTTGAGACCTGCCATAGGATCGATCTGCTTTTCAGTGATCTTCATGTAAACAAGAGCCATCATGGCAGCGGAGAAGATCACGCTGAGGAATGCTCCTGAGAAAAGGCTTCCAATATCATAACCAACGGCAAAGTTGACAAGTGACGTAAAGATCGCCCTAAGTACAACTGTTGCAAGAATAAGTACACCGCCGGTCAAAACACCTGCCATAAGAGGCTCAGCCTTACTGTCATCCCACTTTTTCCAGATAAGATAGGTAGTTACTGCGGAAAGCGCAAGACCACCGAGCTTGATGACATTGATAAGGAAGTTCATAGCTCCATATAAAAGTCCAATGACACCCTCATCCGCAAGGTATCCAAGTATACCAAAGAAACTGCCGATAACACGGAAGCACTGGAAGAACATGAGCACAAGTGCAACAATGGTGAAAACCTGACCGATTAAGCTTATTCCTGACTTAGGCGCCGGTGCATTCATATTAGGCGCACCGGTAAAATTGCCCTGGTTTGGATTAGTATTGAATCCACCCTGGTTTGGAGCACCGGTGAAGCCGGCCTGGTTTGAATTGGCATTGAAGCTTCCCTGGTTCGGTGTACCGTTGAAGGTTCCCTGAGTAAATCCACCCTGGTCAGATGAAGCATTGAATGTTCCCTGAGCCTGATATACATTATCCTGTGCCGGCTGCTGTGCGGCATCAGCACTCTGATTCTCTGCAACACCTTCCGGTACCTGTTCAGTTCCTCCGAAAGAACCTGCAGCAGCGCTCTCGGTAGTTGTTTCCGAAACATTCTCCGGCTCCTGTCCCAAAGCTGCCTCTTCAGCTGTCTCCCCGGAAACCTCATTGAATGTTGTATAGGTCTCGGTTTCAGCCGCTGATGAAGACTCTTCAGTCACCGCGTCGGTTGTTTCAGCGGAGGCATTAACCTCCCCGGCCAATATGCCGGCTGTTTCGGCAGAAGCATTAACCTCTGCAGCTGCTGCCGCAGCAAACTCCTCCATAGGATTTCCGCAATTCGGACAGAATTTAAAACCATCCTCTATCTGTGATCCACATTTTTTACAAACCATAATTACCCCCCAATGCATCATAAAAGACTTTTTATGACTATAGCTATTGTTTCGATGCTCCTCCATATAAAGCCTTCCCAGGGTCTGAAAACGACTATATCCTGATCCGGCATGAAGAACATCCTGTAACCGTAAACCATGAGAAACAAAGCCACGAAACAGATCACCAGAAACCTGTATATCTTCTCCGGGATCCTTTTTTTGAAAAAGATCGCCAGTACCGCAGGCACCGGAAGCATCCACAGGGGATGATAGTAAAACGCCCTGGCGAAATCCAAATGCAGCACGCTTAACCAGGCTCTGCTCATACCGCAGCCCGCATCGGAAACCCCCGTAAGAAACTTAACAGGGCAGCCGATTCCCAGCACCATCTGCAGAAACAGATAAAATCCCGCTATGATGCAGAAAGCTTCAATGTCCGACTTCCAATTCCTCAAAGTATTACTCCGTTACAAAAAAATCAATTTCATTATACATCATTAGTTAAATATTCGCGAATGTAAGAATTTAAGAATATAATTTCTATTTTTACAATTTCATAACACTACGCACGCACCACAGGAGATTTTCCCCAGTGGACGGTTCCCAACCGTTGGAGGAGTCATTGTAACCTGCTATTCAGGATGACTCAAATACTGGTAAACGGAATATGGGTCAATGTAATGCCTTGTTCACTGCGAAAATAAGTCCCACCGCCCAAACTGTTACCCTTCCCCGGCAGAATTCCAAAAAATACAAAATTACTATTGGAAATTGGACTAAGAAATATTATAATGCTCATTCATTATTGAAAAAGATGCCGCTTATGTCTCAATTTGTACATCAGACATAACAGAGCCGGAAATAAATCATTAAAGGAGCCGATTAGATCTGCATCTGTAGGTCAGAGATAAACGGCGGAAAACATGAGTTTATAAAGGAGGAGCTTTTATGGAAGTCGATATGACCAAAGGAAATCCGTTTCCTATCATACTTAAATTTATGATCCCGCTTTTTATAGGTAATGTCTTCCAGCAGCTTTACAATATGGCAGACACCATCATCGTAGGCCGTTTTGTGGGCTCAGACGCCCTGGCTGCCGTGGGCGCAACCGGAAATATCACGTTTCTGGTCCTTGGCTTTTCCCAGGGACTGTGCACCGGCTTCACCGTTCTTACGGCCCAGGCCTTCGGTGCCCAGAATTATAAAAGAGTAAAACGAAGCGTGGCCAACGGCATATTACTGGCTCTTATAGTCGTTCTTACAGTAACTCTGCTTTCGGTTTCACTTATGAATCCTCTCCTGCACCTGATGAACACGCCTGCAAACATTTTCCGGGATTCCCTGACCTACATAACCATCATATGTCTCGGGACCGTGGCAAGCGTGTTTTATAATCTCTTTTCCGCATTTTTAAGAGCCATAGGAAACAGCCGTGTGCCCCTTTATTTCCTTGTTTTCAGCGCATGTATCAATGTTGTCCTGGATCTCCTGTTTATTATAGTAGGAAAAATGGGAGTAGCCGGTGCCGCCTGGGCCACAAATATCTCTCAGGGCTTATCGGCGCTGCTTTGTCTATTCTACATTCGCTTCAAGGCTAATGTCCTCTGGCCTGAGCTTAATGACTGGAGAATAAGCCGTACAGACACCCAGCACCAGATGGCAGTAGGCATTCCCATGGCACTCCAGTTTGCCATCACAGCCTCCGGCACCATGATAATGCAGTCGGCCATCAACCTTTTCGGTTCCACCGCAGTTGCAGCTTATACCGCAGCAAACAAGCTCCATAATGTAATGACCCAGGAAATGATAGCCATGGGTCAGGCTATCGCCACCTATTGCGGCCAAAACTACGGCTACGGAGACAGCAACAGGATCAGCAAAGGAATAAAGGCTTCCGTGGTGATAGAGATAATCTACTCCATCATTTCCGCCATTGCCTGCAATCTGTTTTTGAGACCTGTCATGGCACTTTTCTTCTCAAGCTCAGGCCCTGCAGACACCTCACAGGGAGCTGCAGCAGCACTTGAGACCATAACCCTTATGATGCCCTGGGCAAGAACATATATTCACATAGTAACTGTTTTCTACATCCCTCTAAGCTTCATTTTTATTTTCAGAAATGCAATGCAGGGATGCGGCCACGGTTTCCTTCCAATGATGGGTGGGGTAGTTGAGTTTTTCGCACGACTTGTGGTGGCTGTCACAGCCATGTACACCATGAGCTTTCCTCTTGCAGTATTCTGCGACCCGGCAGCCTGGATCACCGCCGGAGCCTTCACCGCCTTCGCTTACCTCCGGGTAATCAAAACAGTACGGCGGGAATTAACCAATAAAAACGCCTATGCTAAAAGCTCTTAGCCCAGAGAAATACTATAAAGGCTTTCTAAATACACATCGTTCTTAAGAGAAAGAGGGGCATATCCCGAAACTGATATGCCCCTCTTTTTATACGTTAACTGCCTTTTCAAAATGAATTTAATGAGTGTTAACCCTTTATACCTTTATTGTCATGGAAACATTCATGCTAATGAATATGAATTATATCTGTCAATATGATATACTGCTGACCATCTTTCTCAGGGCCGCTGCCTGACCATTCAATTCCTGACTGGAAGCACTGCTTTCCTCGGATGTAGCGGAATTTTGCTGTACAACCTCGGAAATCTGTTCAAGACCTGTTGACACGGTTTTCACAGCCTCTGCCTCTGTCTGCATTTCACGGGAAATAGCTTTAGCGATTTCCTGACTCTTATTGGCATTTTCTATAACATCTTCCAGTGCCTGTGCTGCTTCAGCCACTATCTTTGCGCCGTTTCTCACAGAAAGGATGGTGCCCTGGATAAGCTGGGAGGTTTCATTGGCAGCATCCTGAGATTTACCTGCCAGATTTCTGACTTCATCAGCAACAACGGCAAAACCTTTTCCTGCAGTTCCGGCACGGGCCGCCTCAACTGAAGCATTGAGGGAAAGGATATTGGTCTGGAAAGCAATGTCATCGATAGCCTTGTTGATCTCATTGATCTTCTGAGCATTACTCTCAATTTCATTCATAGCTTTGAGCATTTCCTGCATAAGCTGATTCTCATTATTGATCTTCTGGGATACAGTTATGGAAGATTCCTCAGCTTCCACAGCATTGGCAGCACTCTTTGCGATATTTTCATCAAAAGCTCTCATCTTATCTGACAGCTCCTGAATAGTGGAAGCCTGCTCAGTAGCACCCTGAGCCAGAGACATTGAACCATTGGCAATCTGAGCCGATTTCGATTCAACCTCGAACGCAACGCTTGCCATATTGCTGAAGATCTCTCTCAGATTGGCATGGATGTCTTCAAAAGCCTCGATGATCTTCCTGTACTCTCCCTTAAATTTCTCGGGGACACTGACCTTTGATGCAAAATTGCCTTCACCCATCTCACCGAGAACTCTGCAAATGTCAAGAATTACAGCATCTGTGTCTTCGGCCATGGCATTGTACTCCTTGACCATCTCACCGAGATCATCCTTTCCGAACTTTTTATCGGAAATGCGGTACGAGAACTCACCACCGGACATAGTCGAAAGACCTGAACTGATCTCACGGATTCCCATTGTTATATAGGATGACAGATACTGGAAAATGATCAGGATAAGAATGATCGCCAAAACCAGAACGACTACAAGCACTATGGTCGAAGTCATTTTCAACGTCTCGATCCTGCGGGAATTCATATCTGCAACTCCCTCTGCATAATCGCCGATATGCTCCAGATCCTTTGCAAGCTTTTCGCAGGTGATATCCGTATATCCGTTCAGGTAGAAATCCTTTGCTTCCTTTAGCTTTCCGACCTCCAGATATCCAAATATCTCATTAGCACCATCTATAACTCCCTGCAGATCCTGATCCAGATTGGCAACAAGGGAAGCATCGTTAACATTTTTCTTCAGATTATCGATATACCCCTGCATAACGACGAATCTGTCATCCAGCCACTCTTTCTGAGTTTTGACATTCTCCATCCTGGGATTAATGATGGCGATAAGCATTCTCTTCTGCAGAGCCTGAATGTCTTTTCTTGCCAGATTTTCATCCATCAGGTTGGGGATATTTACCGTAGTTATCATGGTTGCCGTGCTGCTCATCTGAAAAAAAGCATTAAACGCAACAACAAGCGACAAAACAAAAATAGCAATGATAACGACCTGAACAACTTTGAATTTAGCTTTGATCTTTAGATCCTTGAACTGTTTAATCATACTGACTCCTTTTCATTATGTCCTTGTACTTTCGATGCCTTTCACATTCTGTTCCTTGTACATGCTGTTCTTTTGTACATTAAGTGTCTTTTATGCACATTCCATGCCTTGCACATTCTGTGCTTTGTACTTTCTGTTCCCAGTCCATTCCATGCCATGTATCATAAAAGCTAAAACGAAGATGCATTTGTTTCAGAATTTCTATCGACTCCTATCAACAGTATGATAACCTGTTTCCATAAATTATTTCCTTTTTCAGGATAATATTTCAGCCTTTTACATAACAGTTAAAAATTACAGTCACCAAAGCCTGCCTCTCAATTTATGAAAACAAAAAAGCTGTGGCCTGAGCAGATTCGTCAACCTGCGTTAGCCACAGCTATAATTCTTATTTAAAACCCTGGGACTCGGTATTACGTCCCCTTACTTAATTGTACTTCGGTCTGTACCTCGTTTCTTAGATTTCTATTTAAATTCTATAAATATCTTTTCGATAGTAATTTTTATATCTTATGGATATCATCTATAAATAGATTATTTCAATATTCAGTTTTGACTCTATATTCAATTATCAGATCGACTATTTTTATTACTTGAATTTATCTTTCGAATCTTTCTAAGTATTCTTCTTATCAGATTTTCCGGATTTTTATTTATCTGGTCTCCCTTTTAAGACCTTTATTAACTACTCAACTTTTTTCTCTACATGAATCTTTCTTTACAGATCCCTGTATACTTCTTATGTCGATCTTCCCTTTGCAATAATATCGTCTGGACTTTAATAAGAAATAATCCGAAAATTCATTTCTCTATTGGTTTGAACCATCTCCCGGATGTACGGTCCGTAGATCTTCTCACGTTTTTCTTCTTTTTAAGCGGTCCAGAGGATACTAGTGACTGACTGATCTGGTGTCATGTCTTTGTACCTCTTGCTTTCTTTAGTTTAGCTTCGCAGGTCCATCTCCTGCACTTTTGCCAACCGGCCCTTCACCCTTTCTCGTCAGGTGAACTTTTCTGTTGACTTTTCTTTTTCTGTTGTCCTTACTTTAACACCGAAAACGCATTTTGTAAAGTTTTATTTAGTGGAAATTATTTTCTTTTTGAAAATCACCGGAAGTACGGTAAATAGCCCTTATGGATTATATAGAACCCTCTCAAGATAACTCAGCTCAGTATTTAAAAATAACGTGCAACCAAAAAGCACATCGGTTCAGATACTTCCATCCTCCCCAATGTGCTTATGGTTTTGCACAAATCCTTTTTATCATCCAACCAGCTTTGCCAGTTCGTTAGCCAGAACAACTACCGGGCTTTCGATCTTCTCGTAACCTGCAGGAATAGTATCATAGGTTCTTACATATCCCTTATTACTGCTTTCCTTTTCAAAAGTAATAATTTCGGAATCCATCGGAAGAACCATTCCGTAAACCTCTGTTGCCTCACGATAGATAAGATCAGGATTAACAGCACTGTCAATCGCAGCCTTTACCGCTTCATTCGCCAATTTAAGTTCGTTTAACTCATTGCGCTTACGCTCAATGCTCTCCAGTCTTGTGGCAACTGATGTATCCATCTCTACGCAATGATAGCAAGTGCCAAAAATAAATAAAAGTGAAATGATGAGAGCTGCATAGCAAATTCTGTCAATGATTGCATCCGGAATGCATCTGAGTATAGGTTTGATAACGCTCTTATCAATATCATATTCCATCTTTATCTGTCCGCTTTCCGTACGATACAGATGAAGCTGGTTTCTTCTTCCCCTCTGCTGGATAACTAC
Organism: Oribacterium sp.; assembly: GCA_024689585.1. Taxonomy (GTDB): domain Bacteria; phylum Bacillota; class Clostridia; order Lachnospirales; family Lachnospiraceae; genus Oribacterium. Next base: position 14,588 of record JAILDF010000018.1, on the reverse strand, counting down.
AGTACTCTTTGAAGCTTCACGATCTTCTACTTCAAAAGAGCGTACTGTGTTGCCCTTTACCACATATTGTTTCACTTTTCTGCTCCCCTTGCATAATTCTGACTTCCGGAAATATTTTTTATATATCAGAATTATGCGATTCCCTTTTCTTTTTTATCCCACGAATTAATTACAATGTAATTATTTAGTAGTAATTATACACAATAATCCATCATTTATCATCTTATTTTGCAGAAAAGTGTAATAATTTTTATTTAGCAATCTTCATAATAAATTAAATAATAAAACCCCTTGAAATTACGTAATTCTGCAAAATGAGGAAATTTCTTCTAAAATTCTTCGTTTTTTAAGGGATTTTATACGTAATTATGTGCTTAAAGTATAAAAATTTAATAAAATCATTCCAAAAAATGATTTTTCCGCCTGTATTTTACCGCCATTATTCTGCCCACCTGCATTATAAATTTCAAAATTATTACTTTTGGCTATTTCAGGCATTACCCGCAACAAGCCAAAGAATTAAGCCGTGTTATCCACCGGGGACGGTTCTCGCCGGCGAGAACCGTCCCCGGTAGATAACACGGCTGATCAAAAAAGAAGGTCCTGCAGCAACACTTTACAGTGCAGCCACAGGACCTTCTAAAGTTAATTCTTTTACATCATATACGGCACCTGAAGCTTATACAGATTACTGAGCCAGGTGGTTCCGTTTGCTCTTCGGATATCAAGAGTATTGATCATAACAGATCTTGTTCTCATGACTCCGGGACCTGCATAGTAGGCCATGGAGCTTACAGAACTTACAACATAGTACTTTCCGTTTACTGTTCCGAGATACATCATCTCATGCCCCTTAAAGAACAGCACACTTCCGATAGGCATGGTATTAAGCAACGCCATCTTCTGCTCGTCTGTGCATTCCGAAACATCATAGCTGAAACTATGGGAAGCTGCCTGCCAGGTGGTGTTTCTGGGAAGCTTCAGTCCGAAGCAGCGGTAAACATCACCTACATAACCGGAGCAGTCGTTGGAGGAAAGCATTCCTCCCCATCCGTAAGCATCACCCAGCATTCTGAAGGCAACCGTCAGGATATTTCTCTTTGTGAGAGGAAGGTACCCCTCGCTCACTTCTGCATTGCCGTTTATGAGGGCAAGTTCTTTTCTGTAGCTTCCGTCCCCGTTTCTCACCGGAATATACACAACATAGTTGCCAATGGGCGAACGGTTTGTAACCCTCGCACCGTAGGATCCGGCCGGTGCCTGCTCCAGAACTGTTCCCACCGTAAGAAGGAGATTTGAGCTTTCGGGATTGGTATTGGACTCGGCAAGTATTATTTTACTGTCGGTCACCACCAGCACTCTGTCCTCCGGGATCACCCAGGCGCTTTCCCACTGGGCCCTGGAGCTGCAGATGGCCACGTCATAAGCATTAACCCAGCCGCTGCAGTTCAGCGATTCCGCATAGTACCAGAGGCCGTCGGCGGATACGGATTTGATCACCAGCGGTTCGTTCACCCTCACACTTGAAAGCACATTGTAGTCGAAATTCACATCACCAAGCTCATCGGTGATGATGGTATCCGTGGGGAATGCATTCAGCGTGGTTCTCTTCACCACTATGGCATATGTGGGACCTTGGAGCTGCGAAGCAGACCTGTTCTGAGTATTTTGGGCAATGTTCTCGATCAGAATGTCGCTGAGCTTGTTTCCGTACTGATCGAAATAGCCCTTATTCTGATAGGACTTCAGATCCTCTCTGGCACCTGCCAGAACCTGTTCATTGAACTTCATTCCATCGATACTTTCGGTATAATGCTGAAGATCGTTCATATTTGTTTTCTCGTTCATGAGGTTGTCCAGGTTGATCTGTTCTATCTTTCCTCTGTCCGCCTGCACCGTATCCGCATCATACGGGGAGAAAGAAAGCCAGAATTCCGGAGTATTCATCTCCTTTGTGACATCCGGCATGTAGCTTACACCGGCGTAGGATTTTATTCCCGACACATTTGCCGCCATGAACAGACAGATTGCTGCCGCCACGGTCAGAGCATACCTCTGCCCGGTTATGATAGGATTTTTATATTCAAGTGCCAATGCTTTCTTCATGAGATAATCTCCTTAATAAACACACGTTTTCTTCATCATTATACACTAGAAATTTAATATAAATATATAAAAAATAACTGTGGACAAATAAAATGTAAGCGCTATCATAATAATAGAACGTAATACAATTTTTGCATTTTTATCAAAAGGAGAAGTATGAAGAACGCAATTGTCGGACAATCCGGAGGTCCTACCTCAGTAATCAATTCATCACTGGCAGGTGTTTTTGAGGCTGCAAAGAATCGCGGCGCAGAGCATGTGTATGGCATGTGCAATGGTATCCAGGGATTCCTGGAGGGCAGATACATTGACATGACTGCAGTTTTCAAAAAGAAAATGGATATAGAGCTTTTGAAGCGCACACCCTCAAGCTATCTGGGAAGCTGCCGTTACAAGCTTCCTGAGCTGGATACAGAAGGCGCAAAGACCGTGTATGAAGATATATTCAAAAAACTCGATGATATGAATATCGGATATTTCTTCTACATCGGCGGAAATGATTCCATGGACACCATCAACAAGCTGGCTGCTTACGGTGAAAAGATCGGAAGCGACATTAGGTTCGTGGGCGTTCCAAAGACCATAGACAATGACCTCACCGTGACAGACCACACCCCCGGCTACGGTTCCGCCGCCAAGTACATCGGCGTTGTAATGAAGGAGATCATCCGTGATGCCACTGTTTACGGCACAAAATATGTGACCATCGTGGAAATCATGGGCAGAAATGCAGGCTGGCTCACTGCTGCTGCAGCTCTCGCAAAGGACAATGACTGTGAAGGCGTTGACATGATATGTCTCCCTGAGGTTCCTTTCAATGTTGACCGTTTTGTTGAGAAGGTTCGCAAGATGCAGGAAAAGAAAAGCAGCATTGTCATCGCAGTTTCTGAGGGCGTTAAGCTTGAGGACGGCCGCTATGTCTGCGAGCTTTCAGACGATGTGCATGCAGTAGATGCCTTCGGCCACAAGGCACTGACAGGAACCGCCAGATTCCTTGCCAATACCGTTGCCAGAGCCATGGACACCAAGACCCGCTGTATCGAGCTTTCAACACTCCAGCGCTGCGCGGGACACCTTACCAGCCGCACCGATATCACAGAGGCTTACCAGGTCGGCGGTGCCGCAGTCAAGGCTGCCTTCGAGGGACATACCGGCGAGATGGTTGCTCTTAAGAGAATCTCCAACGCTCCTTACCAGTGCACAACAGAGCTTCATCCTATCTCCGAGGTCGCAAACCTCGAAAAGAAGGTTCCTCTTGAGTGGGTCAATGATGACCACACCCAGATGAAGCAGGAATTCATCGACTATGCTCTTCCTCTCATTCAGGCAGAGCTTACTCCGATTTATGTTGGAGGACTTCCTCAGCATATCTACATCGGCGAAGAGGCATAACTATATCCACCGTGGACGGTTCTCGCCGGCGAGAACCGTCCACGATGGATAGAAAAGCCCGAAAATCCCCCTTAAGTAGTTTGGTCATATAACCTGTCTACTTAAGGGGAATTTTCATTAAAACTCCTATTTCATTTTATATTATTAATTTCTCGTATAGTGGTTCGTTCCGTTCGTCATCTCCGTAACCATTCCATCCTGCACCGCCAATGCAGTTAACTCATCACTGAGGCTTGAAGCATCCAGCTCAAGGCGGTGTGCCTCATCAGTAGTATAGAGATTTTCAGGACCGGTAACCCAGGTGGTGATTCCCTTAAACACGAGAGTCTGGTCATCAACCTCTGCAGAATATTCTGTCACACAAACATCTCCCGCATACCAGGAAAGATCCGGATCTTTTTCGATAACATTGCCTCCGTTCAGAATAAGTATCATACGCTCACCATCCTGATTGATCCATTCACCCATAAAGGACTCAACAGACAAAGCTTCCTTGCCTCCGAAGGTAATGTTTATCTCCGGCATACTTATAACAAACGGAACCGTAAGTTCCGGCTGATCCGTGTTCATATCGGCATCAGGTTTAAAAAACTCAAGTGTATGAGGATAACCCGCGATAGTAAATCCAAGGAGAGTTGCCGAGGAACGAAGCTTGCCACCCTCCGGCCAGATTCCGGCCCAGTCTTTTTCGATAGCTTTATTGCTTAAAGGAGCCATTCTCAGCTTATAGCCTTTATACTGTGAACCTTCCCCCTCCTTGATCTCTTCAGTCATATTAATGGTTATCTTTGTATTATAGTATTCTCTTACCTTCTCAACCGCCTCCAGCTGCTGCTGTTCCATCTTTTTGATCATGTAGTTTCTTACACTGGTGAGCACCGCCGGCATGGTCGTGTTTTTCAGGTGTACTATATACTCATCCATCAACTGCTGTTTTTCCGCCTCGGTGAAGTTCGGAATCCTCCTGACCGTAACATTGGGAGTATCCGCTGCCACATCATACATATCATCACCGCTTAATTTGAAGAACTGACTGGCATATTCATTAAACCCGGCCTCCAGGGCTGCCATCGCTATCTCAGGATCATCCGGATGTCTTTCCAGAACCTGAATAACCTTGGCACGCCAGTCCTTCGGCGTCATGGGCTTATGATTTTTACCATAGTACCCTTCATTATAGTGATGATAAACATAAGCGATATCCTCAAGCTTTGTTGCCTGTGCCTCTTCCGCAAAAGCCGTAAGCATTTTATCCAGAACGAGAACTCCACCCATGCTGATGGATAAAGCGCCTGTTCCTACCTTTGTTAATGCATTCGCCCAGTAGGTAGTCACCTTGCTTCCAACATCTCTTATGAGATTAAGAACCTCTCTCTTATCCGCGCCGCCGCCCACTGTATCCTTCAAGCTTATCTTCAGAAGATTTGTGCAGGTGTTGATATATCCCAGGGCGGAAAACAAGGTCTGGTTGGTTTCCGGAATACTTGTATCCAGCCAATTGGGAATATCATCAGAGCAGACAATATTTATTGCATTATCAAGCTGGTCCGCATAGTCAAAAAAGAGTCCGGTTGCCTCTGCTCCCTGTCTCATTATCTCCCTCATCACAGAAGGATCATCTCCGGCTATCCGCTTTGCAAAGTCAATGGTCTGTGACTTATCCATGTATGAATAATAACCCAGTACATCCGCTATATAAGCATTGCGACGGCCTTCATTTTCAACATAGAAGGCACCGTAAACAGACAGGTGATCTGTGTATATCACAAGCTCCTTTGCATCTTCATCAACCTCGAACAGCACATCCTCCCATTCCCCGGTCTCTTCATTTTTATATTTTGCACCGACACACCGGGCAGGATCCTGTCCCGCCTCACAAAAGCTTGTATCATAGGGGATTCGGATGGTAATGAAATCATCAAGCTCCTTCATATCACCTATAGAGAAATCATAGGACTCAATTTTATATCCCTCATCCTGATTCTCCTCAACTTCCTGCTTCTCAACAGTCAGATTCTCTTCTCCGTCCAGAACAAAATCACCCACATCCACAGTTATTCCGTCTCCCAGGGTTGCACTGGTATTTTCCGGTGATAATGTTGCCGTCTCGACTGTCTGCACCGCCTCCGCCGGTTTTGTGGCTTCGGTTGTACCTGCTCCTTCGTTCTTTTTTACACCTGTATCAACTTTACTTACCGCTTCGGTACCCTTCGTGTCCGTAGTATCTGTTTTACCCTTACACCCCGAAAGCACCGACATAAACATTGATACAGAAATAAGAACCGCAATAAATCGTCTCATGATAGTTTCCTCCTTTCCATGATCAATCCTGCTTCAGGAAATCCAATGCCTCCCAATCTCCGTTTTTATCCAGGTCCACGAAGAAAGTGATACGGTCCGCTGTAGTGCAGTTTGTTCCTGTGCTGAAGCTGCCATCCTTATATACTCCGATTTCAATATCTACTGCTTTACGGTTTTCACCTTCCCCTGCAATGATCTGAAATTCATGTGCCACATCATACCTTATAGGCATCTTCCCATGAGGAGGAAGTATTCCTGTCATAAAAAAGTATCTCGCCTCCTGCTTTCCCTCCGGCAGTTCCAGATACTCCGAAAGCTCCTTATCAAAGTCAATGACTACATTTTCCCCATCACCGGGGAAAGTCATGGTTCCGTGCTCTGAAGTAAATACTCCCACATGCGGATCCGGTGCAGGTGTGTCCGGCTCATAAGGCATGTTCTTGTCCACAAAGGGCTCCGCTTTCTCACCACAGCCCGCGATAAACACCAGTGTAATCAAAAGAATAAACACTGTTAAAACTCTCATTGATTTTGTCCATAATACTCTTGAGTTCTTCATTCTACCCTCCTTTGCAAACGAAAATCCATTCTCCCAAAATCCATTCACCGACCATATGAACTTCTTGTCATTCATATACTCATTCCTGATAATCCCACTATTAATTATTTCGACTTTCTCCTGGTTTTTTATAATATATTGAACACACGAAAAAAGCCCGGAGGATAAACCTCCGAGCTTTTGAAAAGCGCAAGACTCGAATCGAAAATGATCGCTTAAATTGGTCAAATCATATCAGAAATCAATCTACGAGATGTTCAGTATGCTATCTCCAGTGAGTTACCGATATAAAAGATCGCATTCCTGAGTTCTTCATCCGGATCTTCCTCGGCAAAAACTTCCATGGAGAAGCCATAGATGCCGCCCCTCATGCGGGTGCTTCCGGCAAGCTGTCCGCAGTACCAGCGCCCGTCACTTTCATGATAAAGGAAGCGCTGTCCGAACATGCCGCTTGCCAGGTCGTAGCTTTCCAGGCTGAAATCACGGGGTGCCAAAAAACCATGTTGTCCGTATTCGTCGTTAACAATAAAGTATTCCATATCCATATCATCCTGCAGCGCAGCCCAATACTCAAATTCCCCTGCTGCAGTCTTGTAATCATCCGGTATATCAAATGTCCTCAGATATATCTTTACCTTGCCATCGCGGCTCAAGATATCCGGCTCACCCAATTCCCGGACTTCCGTTTGCTCAAAAAGATCCGAAGGGAAACTTAGCGTCACGTCATAATCCCGGGAAAACCGAAAGCGCTCCGTTGCACCGTTCCAGGTATCCGGTCCCGGTCCGTAACCGGGGCTGTTGACTTCTGTCTTTGGCGTCTCCTCCCGCCAGCCATAGTCGATATCCACGCCTTCACAAAGATAAGTATTGTTGAAAATATCCCTGAGGGCGATCTGTTGGAACATGGAATCAAAACGTCCGCCTGCAAAGGTTTCCACAGGCATTTCATCTTTTATCATGAGTCCTTCTTTTTCATGGTAAATGATGGGAAGATCATAAGGATATACTTTGCCCCCATTTTCATCATAGACGTAGAGACATATCTCATCGCCCTCCTTAAAGGAATGTACGCCCTTGTCCGGGAGCGTGAGGCTGGCCGAAATGTCGATGACTGACCTGCGTCGTGCGAAAGGCATTACCGACTCCCGTCGGTACCCGAGCACCTGAGGGACATAAACCCCCTCCCCTACTCCCGTAACGCTGTAACAGACAACTATACTTATGTCCCTGCCGTCAAGCTCCGCCGGAATGAATCCATAACTATAGGCATCCTCATCCGCCGTATTCAATGTATAAAACGCCTCATAGTACGGAACGATCAGATCCTCCAGCGACATCCAGGTCCCATCAAAGTCATAGTAGGGATCGCCGTTGATCATATGCTCCAGGTTGCGGCACCCAAGCTCCAGCCTGCCGTAATCTTCCGTATCCACGTAGATTACATTTTCCACCTGATCGATCAGATTCCATTGATCATCTCTTAAATCAATGCCTATCGTTCTGTCGATATAGTTGATACTGCCGTCAGGATTTTGGATACTCATGGATTCCAGTTCTTTAACTACCAGTGTGGACGGATCAATATAAGTGTCTTCTTTCAGCTGTAGTCCCTCAGGATGATACCATTGAGAAGCTTTTACACCGGACGAAACGGGCTGTATATCCGCTCTTTCCTGCTCTGCGACCACATAGCTCAAAAAACCGTCAAAGAAATCGAAGTAGCTTTTATCGTATCCCACTTCCTGCATGATCCCGGCCACCGACTCATAGCGGTCCGGCAGCAAATACGGGAAATACAGAGCCAGACCACCGGAACGGCTGTCCACGCTTTTGGTATAGACGATCATATCAGAAAGTGCTGCCTTCAGTGTATCAGCAGCGGTCAGTATCCCGGAAAGGTCGCGGGACTTATCGCCGCCGAGTTCCGGGTCGGTGAGACACTTTGGAAGCTCTGCCAGAAGATCCATGAGATCCACCTGCTCATACATTCCGCCGCCAAAGCTGCGGACACGGCTTCTGCAAAGAGACAATAGATCATAGCTTTCCGGAAGGTATTCCCGAACCGTTTTCAAAAAATTCTGCACGGCACCGCGCACAGCAGAAAGCTTTGAAAGTTCCAGGACGGCAAGGGTATTGTTGTCATACTTTGTGGATGTCGGGTCATTCACGAAGTCATCCACGATGCGGGGAGCCAGATCACGCATATCGATACCGGGACGGGCAGCCATCTGCGAAAGAAATGGTGTATAGGCCCACCCGCCGGAAGGCTCCGTTTCCTCGGAAGCCACCAGATAATCAGCGCACTCTTCCAAAGCAGCAGCAACCTCCACAGTACTCATCAGACAAGCATCAAAGCCTATAAAATAAAAATGCTTACCGCTGTCGGAAATCGCCTGCTTAAGTTCTCCGATCTCCAGCATAACATCTTCGAAATTCTCGTCCATACCGTAACCCATGAGGGTACCTGCGCCATGATCCCACAAGATCAGGCCACAGCGGTCCGCAGGATACTTCTCTGCAGCAAAGTTGATAAAGTCCGTAAGTGCAGAGGGCTCTGACATATTTACGATCCCGAGATCCTCCAGAAGCTCCGGCTCTTCTCCTTTAACCACAAATCGCCTGCAGGCATTTTCCTTGCCTGTCAGTTCGCTCTCCCAGGCAGTAGCACCACCGGTCTGCAGGACAATATTGAGGTTCCCGGACTTCTGTGCCGCCAGCATCTCCTTAATGTCAGCGGTAGCGGACCCTCCCTGGGATTCAAGATCTGAGCCTATCATATAGACCATCAGGGTAAATGTAGATCTGTCTTCCGGATCAGATTCAAACACTAAAGTTTCTGTACCTGCATCATCACCTTTCTGTTCATTCCCGGAGGTGTTTTTATTGCAAGCTGACAACAGGCACAACATAAACAGCAGACAAACGATACTGCCTGCAATTAAAAAACGTGGTAACCGCCTTGCTCTGAGTGGTTCAAAAGAATCCGTAATGGTTTTATTTTCTGCTCCTGTATATCTCCTGATATGCCTTCTGGAAGTATCGGATTTATTCATACCTTGTCTCCATATTTAATACGTTTTTTACACGATCTTGCAATTACTTCTATTTTACCACGAGACCATTTGACTCGAAAACACCCCGAAGGATTTTTCCTCCGGGGTGTTAAGAAGCACCAGCAGTTTGATCATGTTTTTTGACAAAAGAAATCCACCGGGGACGGTTATCGCCGGCGAGAACCGTCCTCGGTGGATTAACTGTCTAAAACTGTCTACATGTAAATCTTAGATAAAAAAAGGAATCATTGAATTCTCAATGATTCCTTAACTAAGTAACGAGCGCGAGACGGGGATCGAACCCGCGATCTTCGCCTTGGCAAGGCGACGTAGTACCACTCTACTACTCGCGCATATATTGTTTCCAAATGCCCAGAACCGGAATCGAACCAGTGACACGAGGATTTTCAGTCCTCTGCTCTACCAACTGAGCTATCTGGGCAGGAAAGCGGGTGATGGGAATCGAACCCACATGTTCAGCTTGGAAGGCTGACATTCTACCATTGAACTACACCCGCAAAGGTCATTCGCTTGTTTCAAGCGACTCGTATAATATACCCACTAAACGACTTAAAGTCAAGCACTTTCTGAAATAAATTTAAATACAAAAACCGGCGGGATGCCCGCCGGCTCTTGCGTCACTTCCTCCGCGAATTAAGATCACAATAGTAAACTTTTCCGGTGTAAGCACTACACTCACACTCAAACATGCCGTCCTCAGCGTACCTGCTGATCCGCCCGGCATTATACCTGTCTTCCTTAGTCAGAAGCACTCTGTCGATCCGGTTGTAATCCTTGATTCCCGTGCGCCATGCAGGTATCTGAATAGTGAATTCATCTTCACCGCAGTAAATGACCACGATAACGACCTCGTGCTTATAAACTCTTGCATATACCACATAATTATGTCCGGCCATGAGCTTCATCAGTGCTCCGTACTTAAACACCTGATATCTCTTATGAACACCCGCCAGATAATGATGATATTCTATAAGCTCAAAGTCCTCATGTCCCCATGGATATGGACGTCTGGAATCCGGCTCTGTCCATCCGGTCATACCGGCTTCATCCCCATAATACAATGTGGGAGCACCGGGCCAGGTCATTTGCATCATAGCCGCAAGTCTGTATAATGCAACATTTACACCATAATCAGCTTCGGCGGAACCTCTGGTGCCTATTCGGCCAACCTCCATTTTTGTCCTTGTCATGAACCGGCTGTGATCATGATTTGAAAGCTGGTTCATGGAGCAAAGGATAGAAGACTCCGGCATTCTCGACATATGGTAATTCATGGCTGCAAAAAATTGCTTTCCATCACCTCTCAAATAGTCATCCTTAGAGTCTGAATGCTTCTCCATTCCGGTGAGGAACCAGGTTATGGGCTCCATAAACGCATCATAATTCATGATGGTGTCCCATTCATCTCCCTGAAGCCACCAGAAAGGGTCTCCGTAATGCTCCGCAAGGATTACGGCATCAGGATTTGCCTCCTTAACCACCATTCTGAATTTCTTCCAGAACAGATGGTTGTAATCACCGGTATGTCCAAGGTCGGCTGCAACATCCAGTCTCCAGCCATCCACCTTATAAGGAGCGCTGACCCACTTTCTGCCAACCTGAAGTATCTTCTCTTCAAGCTCCCGGGAACCCTCATAATTAAGCTTCGGCAACGTATCATTGCCCCACCACTTCTCGTATGTATTGTTCTTGGGCCAGGCCTCATCACTATTATCATCAAAAGCAAAATAGTTATGGAAGGGGCTGTCTTTCAGCTGATATGCACCCGCCCGGTAGTCATTGGACTTATCCTTGTAGTTGTAGAAATTGGACTTATTCATCCACTTGTTATAGGAGCCGCAATGATTGAATACTCCGTCAATGATAACGCGCATGCCCCTATCGTGACAGGCATTGACAAATTTAAGGAATAAAGCATCGCTGGCTCTCAGGTTTTCAATGTTGGTGGTTCGTATGGAATACTTTGTGGCACGGGCATTATCAGTCTCCCAGTCCTCGATCACGGATCCGCCGTCTCTGACGATCTTTCCTATATGCGGATCGATATGATCATAATCCTGTATGTCATACTTATGATTGGACGGTGATACAAACAAAGGGTTAAAATAAATAACCTGAACGCCCAGATACTGGATATAATCCAGCTTTTCCAGTACTCCCTGGATATCTCCTCCGTAAAATCTGTGTACATCGAAGGGCTCCACGGGAGTTTCCCAGTTCTTAATGCCCTTTACAGCTCTTCCCAGATAGAGGTACTCATTATCAACCACATTGTTGGATTTGTCCCCGTCATAGAACCTGTCGATGAAAATCTGGTACATGACGGCGCCCTTCACCCAGTCCGGAACCTTAAATCCGGGCATAAGATGAAAAGCCATCTGAGGATTCATATCCTCGGACACTCCCATCTGATTGTAGTGCAGCCTTTCCTCTTCTTTATGAATGAAGAAACTGTAGCTCATGGTAATATTTCCCACAACGATCTGATACTCATAAAAGTCGAAATACTCGTCGCTGAATATAAGATGCATCTTATACTCGGTATCACTCTCGTGGAAATATACATATACCGCATCCACATCACTATGTTTAGTTCTGAACCGTATTTTTACGGTATCACCGGGTCCCTGCTCTGCCGGAGATCGATAGTCCTCAGATCCCGCCGTATAGAGCGCATCCCAGTTGATCTTACTCATAGCCATGAAGTTTCTATACTCTTCCCTTTACACTAAATCTTAGTGGATCTCAATGTTTCAACCCACCATGCCGATTTTTTGATCCTGTCAGTCAAACTCTACCACACCGATATATGGAAGATTACGGTATTTCTGATCATAATCAAGTCCGTAGCCTACCACAAACTCATCCGGAATCTCAAAGCAGGAATACTTAACCGGAACTTCCTTCTCACGACGAGAAGGCTTGTTGAGCAGTGTGCAGATCTCGATGGACTTTGGCCCACGGCTCAAAAGAAGCTTGCTTAAATGATTAAGTGTATGTCCTGTATCGATAATGTCTTCTACAATAAGAACATGCTTACCCTCCAGAGGCTCATCCAGATCCTTAACGATCTTTACGATACCGCTTGTGGTGGTTCCTGATCCATAGCTTGATACTGACATAAAGTCAAAGGAAATGTTTACGTCATGTATCCTCTTTGCAAGCTCGCACATAAACATTGCTCCACCCTTAAGTATGCAGATAAGGTGCAGTGATTCTCCCTTATAAGCCTCTGAGATCTTATCTGCTACCTCAATGATCTTATTCTGGATCTCATCCTCCGGGATCAGAACTCTTACATGTTCAGCCATTATTCTTTCTCCTTTTTATACTCAAAATCTCCTGATTGATCTTCAGGATCAAATGCTTTTTTCTGTAATCGGCGCTCATCCTGTATGGCAGATCCAGGTGGGCATTACCCTTTCCGTGGATCAGTTTATCCATATCCCTGAAATGAACCGTGCTCCAGTCCTTAAGAGGTGTACCGATACGTCTCACAAGCTCGATCATGACATACTGTCTCACAAGCTCAGGATAGGTTTTAAGCTCCTCCACAGGAATGGAAATCTCCCGGGTGCCATCGCCGGAATCTGATGTGATTTCCTGAACCTGGTCAGCATCTCCAAAATCTGATGCGATTTCCTGAACCTGGTCAGCATCGCCAAAATCTGATGCGATTTCCTGAACCTGGTCAGCATCTCCGGAATCTGATGTGATTTCCTGAAACCTGTCCACATAATCCGAAGCCATTTTCCTGAAGAAATCATCGGCTTCTCTTAGTATGTCGGAAGTTTTTGCAATATGAGAAGCTGCTTCCGGATTTATCTCCTTAAGTTCCGGGAGAATGGAGGTCCTGATACGATTTCTCGTGTACTGTGTATCAAGATTTGTAGAATCCATCACATATGGGATTCCTTCCTCCTGAAGCTTCCTCAGTATATATTCCCTTTTTACGGAAAGCAACGGTCGAATGATGTATCCCCTTTTTGCTTCCATACCGGAAAGGCCCTTTATACCGGAACCTCTGACAAGATTGTGAAGAACCGTTTCTGCCTGATCATCCATATGATGCGCCACTGCTATCCTGCAGCTTCCGGCTCCACATCCGTAACCCTCTTCAAGTTTTTTTCTTCCGGCTCCACATCCGGAATCCTCTTCAAGGTTCTTTATATCAGCTTTACTTCCGTAACCCTCTTCAAGGTTTTTTCTCTCAGCTTCAAAAGCCTCATATCTGAGAATCCGGGCAGCCTCTTCAAGACTCAGTCCCTTTTCCTTTGCATACTCCGGTGCATCCACATGAACCACCTTAAAAGGGATATCCCTTTCCCTGCAAAGCTCCTGTGAGAATTTCTCATCTCTGTCGGCTTCCTCTCCCCTTATGCCATGATGCACATGCACAGCGAAGAGCCTGAAATCCATAGCCTTACGGAACACATTTAGAACCTCCAGAAGAAAGACCGAATCCGGTCCCCCGGAAAGACCCACCAGAACACAATCGCCCTTTTCAATAAGACGGTTCCTGACAATATAATTCTTAATCTCCAAGATTATTCTATCATTTTTCATTATCATATACACCATTTATTATAACAGTTAACCGTCCTATGATTAAATATTTTTTCATATTTTTGACAACAAATAAGCCGGCGACCGGAGCGGTCGGGCATCCTATTAAAATCCGCCAAAGATCGGTTCTGACAGGTGAAAAACGTCCCTGATGGATTACTCTCCTTGACCTATAATTCATTTTTAGAAATATAGGTCATATAGAATAAGGGAGATTCCTTGACTCATAACCATATTTTGAGGATATGAATCATACAAAGTGGTATTCTTCTTTGACTCATATCTCATTTTTGGAAATATGGGTCATTTAGAATAGCATTCTTTCTTGACTTATATTTAAGTTTTCAAGAATATGGGGCATTTAGAATAATATTATTCCTTGACTCATATTTTTGTTTTCAAGAATATGAGTCATTTATAACAGCATCGTTCCTTGACTTATATTTTTATTTTCGAGAATATGAGTCATTTATAACAGCATCGTTCCTTGACTCATATTTCGTTTTCGAGAATATGGGTCATTCAGAATCAGATATTTCTTAACATCTATTATCGTTGTTTATTAAGCCTTGATATTCTTCACATAGTTG
>JAILDF010000010.1 GCA_024689585.1 Oribacterium sp. | reverse complement strand
GATAAGAAAAAAGTTTTAAATACGCTTAATCACGCGATAAAACTTTCATAAATAAATGGTGCTTTGATATAGGATTGAGCTATATAGCAACCGCATGACATATTTTTATTAAAAAATTTGAGGAAGTCTGTTGCCTAATCCCAATTCCTTAAGTTAGAATATGGTTAATATCTTAATTATGATACTTTGGTAATGAATTTTTAATATTTGGGGGAATGTTAGATATTCATTGGGGAAATAAAATGACTGAGAGTAAAATGAATAGTATGATTAATTTCGCAAAAATAGCCAGACATATCCTGGATAAAAATCCGGATAACCGGTATGTTCTGGTGCGCTCAAACATCAGGGATTTCAAGTTGGTAAATCAGATATTTGGATTTCAGAAAGGGAATGAGATCCTCACCTGCATCGGAGATTTCCTGTATGATCACAGAGATTCTTATGCCGCTTATGGCCAGATTGAGGTAGATCAGTTTGTTTTTCTGGTGGAGAAGGACAATTTCTCACCTGCGGATTTTTCCGGTTTGCCACAGATATGTTCCGAGCTTATAACCACAACTAAATTCCGTGTTCATATCCAGTTAGGCATTTATGAGATCGTAGATTCGCAGATGGAGATTTATTCCATGTGTGACAGAGCAAAGTTGGCCCTTAAATCCATAAAGATAGACGAGCCTCTGTCCGTAGCATGGTATAACGAATCCATCATGGAAAGTCGTATCTATAACAAAAAGATCATCAATGAATTCGAAAACGCCCTGGAAAACAAGGCTTTTGTCATGTATCTTCAGCCTCAGGCCAATACCAGGGGTGAGATCATGAGTGCAGAAGCCCTGGCCAGATGGAATCTGGAAGACGGAACTATCCTTTCTCCTTCACAGTTTATAACGATACTGGAGGAGTCAGAACTTATCTGGAAGCTGGATCTTTATATGTGGGAAAATGCCGCAAAGCTGTTATCACAGTGGAAGGACGATCCGGAGAAAAGGAATCTGAGTCTTTCAGTAAACATTTCTCCCAAGGATCTTTACTATGTTGATATAGAGAAAAAGCTGGTGGAGCTGGTCAAAAAATATGACATTTCTCCCGAAAAAATGAACATGGAGATAACTGAGTCAAGCTTCATTAACAACCCGGATCTCTACATTGACCTGATCGCAAGACTTCATAATGCAGGCTTTGCGATCGAGATCGATGATTTCGGAAGCGGCTATTCATCTCTTAACATGCTTAAAAACATCCGGGCGGATATCCTGAAGCTGGATATGGGATTTTTACATGACAGCAACGATCTCATCCGTTCCCAGATAATCATTGATTCCATTATCGAGATGGCGAAGCGTCTTGATATGCAGGTTATTTCCGAGGGCGTTGAGTCCCAGGAGCAGGCAGCCTTTTTGAAAATCAACGGCTGTGATCTTTTCCAGGGCTTCTACTTCTCAAGACCTGTGCCGGTTGATAAATTCGAGACTGTACTTAAAGAATATAATCTTGAAAAGACTTCAACTCACGGATCTCACCCGAAAACCACAAGAGATCTGGTTGCGGAAACCGCATAATATTGAACACTAAAAGGAGCCCGTCGGGCTCCTTTTCTTTAGCTTAACTGATTTCCAAGTATCATTTGAGAAGTCACGTCGTATGCATTATTCTGCTGAGTCCCGTATGAGGAATTATGCCCCAGGGCTTCCAGCCATCTGCCGTCATTTCCCACATAGTAGCCATCCGGAGTCCAGGAGTTGGTCAGCATTCCGTAGTCCCCGAGATAATAGTATGCTCCCTGCCACAAAACCCATCCGGTCTGCATGTATCCGTTCTGATTGAAATAATACCACTTATCTCCTATCTGCTGCCAGTTGTTGACTGTATAGCTGCCGTCGGAATTGAGGTACCACCATCCGTTTTGGTCGAGCTGCCAGCTTCCGTTAGCATCCGCCGTAGGGGATAATGTTGTATAGGCTGAAGCTGCAGTACCTTCTTCAGTCACTGTCTCTGTTCCGAAGATATTGGCCTTTATGGCAGCCGCCTGTTCGGAAGTCAGGTTAAGGACATTGGAAATGGCATAATTCCCTCTGTCATCGGAGCCATTGTCCGCCCTGACCGCCACAGAATAAATGCCGGCATCAGAGAAATAATTGTGGAAATCATATTTTTCTTTTTTGGTTGATACCTTTGTTATATTTACACCATCCTTATAAAAAATGATGTCGTACTCATCGGCATTTCCACTCCAGGTCACCCGACCGGTTTCTGCGTTCAGGGTTACATCCGTCACTTTTGTGCTCTTCGAAGATTTTTTGCTGCTTGAAGAACTGCTTGAAGAGCTGCCCGACTTATTTGAGCTTGTGGAGCTTGAAACATTAACTGAATCCTTGTCGGTGGTTTCCACATATGCGGAGTTGCCTGCATCCTCAGACACATCAAGCTTGATGGTTATCTGTGAGCTTGAGACCCTTTCAAATTCCTCGATATCCGAGTTTGTATAATCTCCAAAAATGCTTACTCCGCTCTTTTTCATTTTACCCGACCAGGAATTACCCGACCCGGCGCTCATTTTGATGGTCAGTATATCATCGTTCTTACTTGAAGAAGAAACCTTATAACCCGAAAGAGCTGAATAATTTGACACTGAAAAACTGCTTCCGTTTTTAGTAACCGATATGGATACGCTGCTGTATTCCTGTGCCAATGCTGTAACGGAACACAGTATAAGCCCGGTCAAAAGCCCTATGGCTCCACAAAATGTCTTTTTCAT
>JAILDF010000204.1 GCA_024689585.1 Oribacterium sp. | reverse complement strand
GAGTTCATCACATATGTTCGTCCTCTCATTCAGGGTGATGTGGGAGCCGTAATGGTAGACGGAATTCCAAGACACCTCTACGTTCCGGGTTACCAGGAGCTCCTGTAATAGTTTGATAAGTAGATCGATACGGTACTTGATAGTGATATCAGGTACCGTATTTTTTAGCCATCGAAGCCATCGGGGACGGTTCTCGCCGGTAGAGAACCGTCCCTACCGGCGGGAACCGTTCCCGATGGGCAGCCGCTTTCGAACTCCGTACCACTTATACCATGATGATAGATGGACTTGAAATCACCTGTTTCCAAAGCTCAAAGAGCCGCCTCTCCGGCGTGGTGATATACGTCCCCTTGAGATAGGCCACACACCTCATCCAGTTGAGATCCTCCTTGATTCTGAAATACGCAAGCGGGAAATTCTCGTTAACATAGGACTGAGGAAAGAATGCAGGCCCCATCTGGTTAATGGCCATTTTGAGTATAGTAACAGAGCTGCTTGACTCAAAGAGAATTTTCGGATGAATATTATATTCGCTGAAAACTTTATCCAGCATTCCACGGAGCATGGTTTCGTTGGAAGGCATGATGAAATTCTCATCTTTTATAAGGTTAAGATCTATAAGAGGAAGAGTCTTCCAGCTTTCTTTTCCTGCAAGGTGAGCCAAAGGATGCGAAGACGGAAGCCCCAGTATCACATCCTCGGGAGCAAGGTCTATATGCTCAAAAGAAGGGTTCAGAGGTCTTTCTTTTGAATAATTGCCGCCGCATTCTCGTGACTTTAGTCGTGAGTTAGGCGGCTTTTTGTTGGGAAGTTGCGATTTCTTTATACATATGGTATCATATACGTATGGCTAATATATTTGATTTACCGAATAAAAATGACCTGACATATGGTAGGGGTTACGTTTATTCCCTGCAGTATCATATTGTCTGGTGTACCAAGTACAGACGTAAAGTTCTGACGGGTGGTATCAGCGATGATATCAAGGCTTATCTGCAATCCATGGCAGAAGACTATAAATTTACAATCACAGCCATGGAGATAATGCCTGATCATGTACATATGCTGGTGGATTGTTCACCACAATTCGAAATCCCACGTATGTTAAAGATCCTTAAAGGTAACACTGCGAGATGGATGTTCCTTTCACATCCGGAGATCAAAACAAAACTTTGGGGCGGACATCTGTGGAACCCGTCATATTGTGTGGTCACTGTAAGTGACCGCAGTAGAGAACAAATCATAAACTATATCAATTCACAAAAAGAGCGTTAATGAAAATCCATACATTGTATAAAAGCCGAATCAAGAAAAGCTCTAAAGCCTTCGACGACACAGCAAGGCTTTATTGCCGTGCTGTCGATTTTTATATCAATGTATGCCTTAACGAATGGAAAGACGTTTCTAAATGTTCTAATTCAAAAGATGCCGTCAACTTTTGTGAAAGCGTTTCTCTGAGAACAAAGGCTCGCCCTGCAACGAAGTATGATTTTTCCGGATACCTGTATAAATTTCCATGTTATTTACGAAGAGCCGCTATTGCATCCGCTTTTGGAAAAGTGTCTTCCTATAAATCCAATCTTGCCAACTGGAATGCCAATCCTGTCGGCGAGAAACCGGGTATCCCTCATACGGGTCGTGATTTCCCATTCATGTATAGGAAAAACATGTTTAACATGACTGGTAACTATACTGCTCAGGTCAAGGTCTGGATAAACAATACCTGGGACTGGATGGACATAGAACTTCGCAAAAGCGATATTGATTACATCAGACATCACTGTAAAGACCGCAAGGAATGCGTGCCGGTCCTCAGGAAGAGACACAGATACTGGTATCTGGACTTTTCATTTGAGGAAAATGTAAAGCTGCCGGACGCTTCAAATATATGGACACAGCGTATCCTTGCTGTTGATCTTGGGATGAACCACGCTGCAACCGCGTCTGTAATGCAGTCAGATGGCACGGTCCTTGGAAGGGAATCATTATCTCTTTCAAGAGAATACGACTGTCTTTGGACTGCTGTTAACAGGCTTAAAGGGATGCAACAGTGTGGTAATCGCAAGTGTCCGCACCAGTGGGCTGTCATCAAGGGCATCAACAAAGATATCTCTGTTAAAACAGCTCAATGGATTGTGGATAAAGCTGTTCTGTACGGATGCGATACTATCGTGTTCGAGCATCTTGATCTCGGGCGTAAAGGTTCCGGTTCCAAAAAACAGAAGATTGCTCTCTGGAAATCCCGTTATGTGCAGGCAGTCGTGGCAAATAAAGCGCATCGCAATCTTATAAGGATCAGCCACATCAATGCCTGGGGAACTTCCAGACTGGCATTCGATGGCTCCGGATATGTAGAGCGACGTAACAGGATGACTACCGATCCCATGCTTAAGAGCTACTCCATGTGTAAATTCAGTTCGGGCAAGTATTATAACTGTGACCTTAACGCAACATATAATATTGGATCAAGATACTTTGTACGTGAGATCTTAAAATCCCTGACCGTGAGTGAAGGGTTGGTACTGCAGGCAAAAGTCCCTGCAGCTGCCAAGAGAAGCCAATGCACCTTATCTACGTTAATTAGTCTTAATGCGGAATTATGCAACCTGAGTGTCGCGTGATCTCTGAGTTTAGACTGTATAGTAGAAAGGAATTCTGTCTCCCTAAAGGAGATAATATAAAAGAGCCTCGGGAAAACCCAGAAACTCTTTTGTGTTAAATTTGGAAGCACGCGACTTTAGTCGTGTGAGGCTTCATTAACTCAGAAAAGCATATTCTGTTTCACGATGCAGGAGCATTTGCTCTATTCTGGGAACTCTTGCGCATTGAAATTTGATGCTGAAATCCGGATATTCCTGATGAAACTGAGGATAAAGGTCCGAAAATGTAGCCGCTCCACGTTCCGGAGTGCAGGCGATTGAGATTTCACCAACTGAATTTCTGGCACTGTCTCACAGGTCTTATGTCTAAGGCTTCAGGCGTTCAGGTTAAGTATGTCGAGGCAGGTTCCGATACAGAGAAGCTTACAGCGCTTGTCGGCAACACGATCGACGCTTGTATCGTAAACGTAAACCAGGCTAAGCAGTACGTAGAGTCAGTCAAGGCTAATGCACTCGCAGTTATCACAAACGACGAAGAGGGCGCAAGATCTTCAGTTCTTCCTGATGTTCCTTCGATGACAGAGTCAGGAATCGATTGTACATTTGCATCGTATAACATTTTTGCAGGTCCTAAGGACATGAGCGAGGACATTGCCAAGAAGCTTTATGATACATATGCAGAGGCTGCAAAAGCAGACGCTGTTAACGAAGTACTTGCACCTGCAGGTATGGCAATGGAATTCCTTTCATATGAGGAAGGTTCCAAGAAGCTTGCAGAGCAGCAGGCAGACATCAACTCAGTTGTTGAAGAGCTTGGACTTGTTCAGAAATAATCAAACAGAGTCAAAACTCTGAGGGGTTCGGACAAAAAGTTTTGGATCGAAACATTAGCCCACATTGCTCATATGAACCATGAGACGATGTGGGCTCTATTTCTACCCACGATTTGCTTTTTAATCGTGGGAGCCGCGCGGCTTTGAGCGGTTCAAGAGAATCCGATAGGATTCTTTCTTTAATATGGATAAATCGGCAATAATCAGGAGACAAAAATGAAAGTAACAAGAGATTAGATCACAGGTGCAGTGATCGTTGCACTGGGAATATTTGTGTTTGCAATGATAAGCACATTCAAAGTTCCGTTTACAGCAAGTTATCCCAGACCGAAGGCATTACCGGGACTTGCAGCCTTGGGTTTCGTTATCTGCGGTGCAGGCATTTTTCTGGAAGGCTGCAGGAATAAGGAGCAGAAGACCTTCCTTGTAAAAGAGGGCTGGATCAGGCTTATCATCAATATCGCTGCTATCGTCGTGTACATTCTTGCGATGCAGTTTATCGGATTCTTTATTTCGACACCGATTTATCTTTACTGCCTGTCCACATGGTATGCAAAGGGCTACGTAACAAAGCCGGTATCAAGGATCATTTTTTCGGCAGCCGTAACGCTGGTTTCCTTCCGGGCATGGGAGCAGGTCTCTCAAACCTTGTGGCATATTCGGTTGCCAAGAACAATTCAAAGCATCCTGAGACCTTCGGAACAGGTAATCCTGAGGGCGTATGGGCTTCTGAGGCTTCCAACAATGCTTCCATCGGCGGTGCCATGATCCCTATGGCGGCTCTTGGTATCCCCGGAGATTCAAGTACTGCGCTTCTTATAGGTGCACTTACAATTCACGGACTTGAGATGGGACCTATGGTATTTAAGAACAGTGGTCATATCGTTTACCTAATGTTTGTAGTAGTTGCAATTTGTGCGGCAGTTTGTTTCGTACTTCAGGCAATCGGAATGAGAGTATTCCCTCAGATTCTGAAGGTGCCATATCACTACATGTATCCGGCTCTTATCGTGGTTTCTCTTATCAGCGCTTACGTTGATTCTTCAAGCCTTTATAAGTGCGGAATGATGCTTTTCTTTGCAGTCATCGGATGCCTCATGGCATACGGCGGACTTCCACAGTCACCGCTGATCCTTGCATTCATCCTGGGACCTACCATGGAAAGCAATATGCTTAAGGCCTTCCAGAATACAGAGACAGTGACAACCTTCTTTACACGTCCTATTTCCTGTGTATTCAATCTTATTGCCATAGCATGTATTTTCTCACCGATATTTAAAGCGCTTTATGCGAAGTATGTGAAGAAGAGCGCATAAGGTAAGCATTGGCCTGATTGGAAATGATGGATTTTTGCAAACGATATTTTTGAAAAATATAATTATTTGATACTAATAACGAAAGGCGGGAAGAATAATGCCATTTAGAGTTTCAAAACCTACTCCTCACCCGGTGGAAACACTGTGTGAGGAACCCTGGAAGCTTGCCGTAGAGCCCTTCCAGGTGTCACCCAGAACCTGGTATGTTGCAGGCCAGACCTGGGTTGGTGCATATCTTATAGATACAGGCGCAGGCCTCATACTTCTTGATACGGGAATCGCAGAGAGTGCTTATATGCTGGTGGATTCCATTTATAAGCTAGGTCATAAGCCCACAGATATCAAGATGATACTTATAAGTCACGCACACCTTGATCACTTTGGCGGTGCAGCTATCATGCATGCTCTTACAGGAGCGCCCATCTACATGTCAAAAGAAGACGATGAGTTCATGCAGAAGGATCCGGAGGAGACGGAGCTGCCTCATGATCTCTGGCATGTTCAGCATATTAAGGTTGATCGTCATTATGATGATAATGTTGCCATCACTCTTGGTGACATTTCCATCAGAACTCTGCTTACACCGGGACATACATTGGGCTGCACCAGCTTCTTCTGGGATGAGAAGAATCCTGTGACAGGTGAGACTTATACTGTTGCCATGCATGGAGGCGTTGGTGCCAATACCATGAATGATGACTACTACAAGACCAGCAAGATGCTTACTCCGGCTCACAGGGAGAGGTTCCTGAATGATGCGGAGAAGATAAAGAAGATTCATGTGGATATCGCACTTCCGTCTCATCCGAATCAGATCGAGATTCTGGACAAGGCCGGAACCTATACTCATGAGAGTCAGCCATATCTTGACGATACGGTTTGGGCGGATTTCATTGATGAGAGAGTGAGACAGGTGAAGGTGCTCATGAAGTGATGTGAAGGCGTTCGCCCTGAGCCGGCGGTCATCCATTATAATGGATGCCTGCCGGCTTCTTTTATTTCTTTGATATTTAAAAAAAGCTGCCCGTGTGACTCATAACATGCAATGTCTCTGTAGAGTCAACAATCTCAGGGTAAAGTGAACCCCATGTCAAGGACACGAGCATATTTATTTAGGTTATATTTCCTGTCAATGCTGATGGTAGTTGGT
>JAILDF010000269.1 GCA_024689585.1 Oribacterium sp. | reverse complement strand
TCCGGCTCCTTATTTTTTATAATGGCTCTGGCCAACAGCATTCCACAGGCTTTTCCGCCTATCATTCCGGTACCGATCATGTGATCTCTCACAGCGAAATAGTCGTCAGGAGTAAAATGCTTTTTTACCATGAGCCTCATTTTTTCATCACGGGTCATCATGATATTACACATCCTGGAGCAATCCTCGGTAACATCCGCTCCGCTTTCTTTTTTCAGCTTAACAAGATTAAAGAATCTGTCCCAGGAATCTGAATACTGTTCTTCTGCAGAACGCTGAGCCTGTCCCAGGGCATGATAAAACCTGCTGGATTTAACTCCGTCAAGTATAGGCCTGAATTCGCTTGTGGCCGGGTCATAGATGTGAGGCAGAAACATTGTCTCCGAATTCCTGTTCCAGACCTTTTCGGGACGGACATAAATGTTTTTGCTGTCCGAATAAACATCAAAGAAAAGCTGTGTGGTATCGAGGATCTTGTTGATGGCCTGAACTGAATGCTTTCCTCTTATGATGGGAAAAAATGCCACCGTATCCAGGATAAAAAGGAACGGACAGGTAACCCTGAAAAAGTTTCCCATCATGAGATCCGTTGCCCAGGCAGCCTGAAGTTCGGAAAGACAGTCAAAGACATAGAAGGCATCCTTTCCTTCCTGCTTTATGTAATTATGTATGTCCACTGTGAAGGTTTCAAATCTGTGGGAAAGGGGCACCGTTATGGTTTTTATCTCCGGTCTGTCTTCCAGGAGTGGCTCGTGACTCGCAAATCTGAAATAAATAATGTTACGCCTGTCCTCTATCGCCTGTTTTATAAAAGGCTCCATAAACAGTTTGAACTGGGATAATTCAGAAACCCGCCATACCACATTATCGCCCATACGAATATTATCAAGTGCCTGATCCATCTCCTGGATTCCGCTTTTTACTCTGTCAAAAGAAGCCATGGTTTCTCCTTTCGTATAAATACAAAAAGACGCCCCATCCCGACAGGATGAAACGTCTTTGTTTCCTCTGCTTATTTATATATCCATCTTAACATTTTGGATAACCTAACGCAACGATCCCCTGACAGGTCTCAATAACCGTAAGCAGCTTACGCACACGTTTAATAACCTTTCAAAGAGCCATGAAGACCAAGATAAGATCCGACTTTATCTCATAGATGTCAATCACTTCAAGCAGATCAACGATACTTATGGACATTTACAACGATGAAACTATAGATCTTAAGGAGAGAATAAAGGAAAAGCTCAAAGAGCTCTCTAAAAAAAAGAGTGTGCCCTTTGAGCTTACCGTCAGCGTCGGATCTGCATGTTCAGACAATGGTGACAGCCTGAAGGATCTGATATTAAAAGCTGATAAAGCCATGTACATGGAAAAGAAGAAATATCACTGACCACTTCACTGTTGCATACAAAAACAGGGAGGATTCTTTCAGATGAGAATCCTCCCTGTTTAAATGTCATTTCTTTTAACGGAAGATCAATATCTTGTTTAATACTTCCAGTGTTTAGGATGTTTTACTTCTTCTACCATATCGAAGTATAGCTTTTCGGCTTCTCCGAAGATACCCACACGACGTGTAAGGAAACCGTGTCTTGTGCCGAGAAGACGCTTGCATGTCACAGATACCCCTGCCTGAATAAGCATTGCCGCAAACTTCTCTCCCTCAGGTCCCAGACTGTCGGTTCCTCCGGTGCAGACAAGGAACGGGTTAAGACCTACAAGCAGTTCCTGCTTGGCATATACCGGCGAAACTTTCCAGTTAGTTCTGTCTTCTCCACCGGCATACCATTCATTATAAAGAAGACCTCTCTTCTGAAGTTCGATGGATTCCGGAGTTGCATCAGGTCCCAGCTTTGATACAGGATCTGCAGCAAGGTCAAGCGGGGGATACGCCAGACAGGTGCGGCAGATCTTGAAATCAGGATTTTCTCCCTTTAACTCTTTTTCATGATTCATAAGAGTAATAACGGTTGCCATGTTCGCTCCTGCGCTGGCACCGCTCAGGATGATACGTTCAGGATCAATGTCAAACTCCTCAGCATGCTTGTATACATACTTCACTACGGCATAACCTTCATTAACAGCATAAGGATATGCCTTCTCAGGAGCCGGTTTGTAATCCACGTCTATAAGCAGACATTTTGTGTTGTAAGCAACAACATGTGAATAGTTCACGTCCTGACCGCGGTAAGGTTTTACAAAACCGCCTCCGTGAAGTCTTATGAGAACAGGTCCTTTGGACTCCATGCCCTCGGGTTCATAAATATAAACCTTTACAGCCTCTTCACCTTCACGGGGAATCATTTTTTCATAGGTTCTTTTCAAAGGAAACTCTTTAATAAGTTCCTGATCCGGTTCAAGGCCATGAGCTCCTTCTCTTACTTTGCTTAATGCATCGTTATTCTCACTCATTAGTTTCTCTCCTCTGTTAATACTTTTATCTGATCATCAGATAACAGGGAACACTGTCATTGTCCATAATACCGAAATAACACATCCCAAAGCTGCAAATAATGCACCGTGCTTTATCATATACGGAATGTCATATCCGCCGAGTCCCATGATATAAGGTGTAGCTGAAGTTGACATCGGTGTCATAAATGCTGTAAGGCAGGCTGCCTGAATAAGGATCATAAGTCCCACCGGATTTCCTCCCATGGCCGCACAGGTTGCGATGGCGATCGGGTGGAATATAAGCATTGTACCTCTGTTTGACATGAACTGTGTAAGAATAAACGGAAGTACAAAGAAAATAAATCCTAAAAGGTAATTGCTGTTTCCGAGGCTGGCTACAAATCCTGAGATAATGCTTCCGATGAACTCACCTGCGCCTGTGGCTGAAAGTGCTCCGGCGATTGCATTGGAACCAACGATAAGAAAAAGGATTCCAAGTGGAAGTGACTTTCCGGCTTCCTTAGGATTAAGTACATTTGTAAGTATCATGAGAAGTGCGCCGATAACTGTTATTGCCCAACTGTCGAGACCAAGCTGATCACTGAACATAAGAGCAATCGCATCACCGAAGAAAATTAAGATCGATGCGTACTCCTGGAACTTTGTGAGTGTTGACTCTCCCATCTTCTTAAGTGCCATATCCTGAACCTCTACAGGTGACTCTGAAGGAAGACCCTTGATACAGAAGATACCGAAATAAACGATGGAAAGAATGAGCATGGGAAGTCTTGCCTTCATAGGATCTGCAAGGCTAACCATAAAGTCAGTATAGCCATAAGACTCAAGGTAACCGTTAAGCTCAGCTGCAACTGTCGCTCCGGCACCAACGGGAAGAATACAGCAGGTTGAGATAATTGCTATACCTACAGGGAAAAGTACCTTTGTTGTAGGAACTCCCATTTCGGTTGCTGTTGCCATAAGCATCGGTGCAACGATTGAAAATACTACAACCGGGCTCTGAATGAACTGGGAAAGGATAACTCCTATCACAACATAGCCAAGTACCATTTTGGTTATGCTTCCCTTGGACATGCTTGAAATGCTTTTTGCAAGATTGATGCAGAACTGGGTTTTATTAAAACCGGCAGCTACAACACACATGCCTCCAACCATGATAACATTGGAATTGGCGAAGTAATTAAGTGCTTTTTTTGCCTCAAGGCATCCTGTCAGGGTCATAAGCATCATTGATGTTAATGCTATGACCGCAAGGCTGTACTTACCACTGCAATAGCCTATGATGGTGAGTACGAAAATAATGAAACAGATCGTTAACAGACTCATAAGGTCCCTCCTTCTTGATGTCAGTCAGATATGATGCGTTTTTCATCTGTACTGACTGTGCGCGTCCGGATTTCTTAAAAATCCTGTCGCATGCATTGCTTTTTTATCATCTTTCGCATACTATATATGAACAAAGAATATTACACAAACGCATATATTTCATGTATACATTCCAAAATGTAATATTTAATCATAAAAGGGAATGTGCCTGTATTTTTTACTGCAGGTTACGCCCCCAACTGAAATGCGACAATGGAGAGTCTTATGAACGTCCGTGACTATGAATACGTAATTAAGATAGCTGAAAATCAGAGCATAACAAAGGCTGCTGCCGCATTATATATAACGCAGTCAGCATTAACCAAATATCTTCAACGAATAGAGGACGAGATCGGTCTTCCTCTTTTCCTTCGTTCAGGTCACAAATTTCTTCTGACAGATGCTGGAAGAGAATATGTGGAAACCGGAAGAGTTATTCTGAAACTTGATCAGGATCTCATGCACAAATTAAACCAGGACGCTAATCTTCGCCAGACGGAAGTACGGTTTGGGTTCGGAATGGGACGTGAACATTTTCTGTACACAAAAGTATTTCCGAGGTTCCTGAAAGAACATCCCGGGATAACCTTGAAAAATCATGCTGATTCAAGTCGTCACCTTAAAATGTATCTTGAGAACGGACTTCTGGATCTTGCACTCGTCACAAATCTGGATCCTGCTCCGGGATTTAAGTATATACCTGTAAAATCATGCTACCTCTCACTTTTGGTCCCGACGGATTCTTCTCTTATAAATAAAGCAGAAAATATCGAAGGATACCCTTTCCCGGTTGTTTCCCTTTCGGACTGTGCAGAAGAAACCTTTGTTTCTACAGATCCGACAACCCATTCAGGTTCTTTCTCCGATAAATTATTGAATCAGTATTTGCCCGAAGCCTATATTTCAATGGAGGTCAGTGACATACGCAGTCTTTTCAATGCAGTACGTGTTGGATTTGGCATTGCCATTACATTATCCTACGACTTCGTTGGGAAGGATTTATGCTATCTTTCCATAAAAGAGGCACAGCCAATAGAGGAAAACATCCAGCTGGTTTATCGTTCTGATCTGGCCATGTCCAAATCCATGAAAGACCTCATAGATATTATTCTGGAAGCCGTGAAGGAATAACAGATGAATCATGTCAGCTGCTTAAATAAAATACTTCAAAGCCAAAGGACTGATAGTGTGAAAATACTTTTCATTACTATTTATGTCACCTGCAAAATACGAAGGAATGGAGATTATTATGAACTTGAAATATATCACAATTACCGGTCTTGATAATGAAAATCTCGCAATTTTTTCTCAATATAACGAGGGGCAATTGCTCCACTACAATGAACCGGATCTCGGGATTTTCATTGCCGAAAGTCCAAAGGTTATCTTCCGGGCTCTGGATGCCGGATACGAACCGCTTTCTCTTCTCGTTGAAGGTAAAACCCTTGAGGGGAAAGAAACCTCCGAACTCATAGAAAAGCTTAGAGCATTGACTGCTGATTCTTCAGATGAGCTCCCCGTATATATCGGCGAAATGAAGCTTCTCTCCCGGATAACAGGTTTCAATCTCACCCGCGGAGTTCTCTGTGCTATGAAGAGACGGGCACTTCCGAATGTAAAGGAACTCTGCAAGGATATGCGCCGCATAGCGGTACTGGAAAATGTTGTCAATCCGACTAATGTCGGGGCCATCTTCAGATCTGCCGCCGCGCTGAATATCGATGCCGTATTACTTACCTCCGGATGCAGTGATCCGCTGTACAGGCGGGCCACCAGAGTAAGTATGGGGACCGTATTTCAGATTCCCTGGACCTATATACCATATGATAAGGGGAACTCCGGTGACTGGCCGCTTAGCGGAATGAATCTTCTGAAAGAGATGGGATTCAAGACTGCCGCTATGGCTCTTGTGGACCGGTCCGTAAACATTAATCACCCGTCTCTCCTTGAGGAGCCAAAGCTTGCCATCATCTTCGGAACCGAGGGAGATGGTCTCATGGAAGAAACCTTAAATTCCAGCGACTATGTCATCAAAATCCCCATGTCCCATGGAGTGGATTCCTTAAATGTAGCCGCCTCAAGTGCAGTGATCTTCTGGCAGCTGGCACAGTGAAGGTACTATATATTCTTACAGACTGCCGATACTTTTCGAATATCTGTTTTCATTTGACACTTAAAAATCCATCGAAGAAGGTTCTCACCAACAGGGACCTTCTCCGGTTGATTTTTCGCCTTGTACCATCCTTATACAAAACTTATACCGGGCTCGTACATTTTTACACATAACTTATATGAAAAATGTGATGATATAAGTGTAAAAAAGACTCGCGTAGATTTAAGAAGGTGATCTCATGTACGGGCAATACACATCAAGTTTTACATCCGGCGCAGCTCCGGTTTCCATAAAAGAAAGAATACTTGAATATATACGGCAGAAGCTTCACTTTACTTCCTTCCAGCTTATTATTTACGGATTTATGCTGGTGATTCTTATGGGTGCACTTCTGCTGATGCTTCCCATCGCTTCCTACGGAGCCTCCAACGGAATTCACATTTCATTTCTGGATGCACTCTTCACTGCAACTTCCGCCACCTGTGTTACCGGTCTTGTGGTTACCGACACTGTGAGAACCTGGACTCCGTTTGGACAGTTCATACTAATATCTCTCATTCAGGTGGGCGGCATGGGTGTAGTTACCGTCGCCATCGCACTCTTTGTTATGTCAGGAAAAAAGATCGGTCTCCGTCATCGAAGCCTGATGCAGGAATCAATATCGGCACCCTGTATCGGAGGCATCGTCAAGATGACCGGTTTCATCATAAAAGGCATGATGTTGTTCGAGTTTATCGGCGCCATGCTTTTAGCCCCCGTGATGATCAGGGATTTCGGCATCGTGAAGGGTATCTGGTATGCCTTATTCCACTCCATATCCGCATTCTGCAACGCAGGTTTCGATCTCATGGGACGTGAGATACCTTTCTCTTCATTAACTGCCTATGCAGCAGATCCTCTTGTGAATTTCACCATTATGTCTCTCATCATAACCGGAGGCATAGGTTTCTTCACCTGGCAGGATATATATAAACATAAGCTCAATGTAAAGATGTATTCCATGCAGACAAAAGCCATTCTTAAGCTGACACTGTTTCTGATACTTATACCTGCAGTCATCTTTTTTTTCACTGAATATAAGTCACTTCCTCTCGGAGAACGTGTTTTCACATCTCTTTTCCAGAGTGTGACTCCCAGAACCGCCGGATTTAACACCACGGATTACAGCACTTTTTCAGACGGCAACATTCTCCTCACCATCATACTGATGCTTACGGGCGGTGCCTCCGGATCAACTGCCGGCGGCTTCAAGATCACAACCCTTGGGGTTATTCTTGCTGCTGCCCATGCAACTTTTTTCCGTTATGATGACGTGATCATTTCAGGAAGAAGAGTTTCCCACAAAACCATCAGGATGGCTTCAGCCATACTTATGATGTACCTGATTCTCTTCCTGAGCGGAGCAGTCCTTATCTCAGCATTTGATGAGCTTCCACTTCGTGAATGCCTCTTTGAAACCGCCTCTGCCATCGGCACAGTAGGTCTCACTATGGGCATAACCACTAAGCTCTCATCTATTTCGAAAATCATCATCATAGTGTTAATGTTTCTGGGTCGGGTTGGTGGCCTCACGGTTATTTTCGCCGCTACCAGAGACAATTCCACAGGCGGCGGACGCGTGCCTGAAGGAAACATTACGATAGGATAATAAACGGGAAGACGGGTAGCGCGCCCTTGCTTCTCATCCGCACCCCCATTCCGGCAAAGCCGGGTTCAAAATGGGAATGTGCATTACCGGGTCTGTGCTCCATGCAGCGTCTGTTTGGAGCACAGACATTTTAAGTTTTAAGCCAAGGAGGTAGTAAAAAATGAAGTCTGTTCTTGTTATAGGTCTCGGAAGATTCGGCCGGCATATATGTATGGATCTCACCCAATTGAAGCATGAGGTTATGGCAGTGGATAAAAATGAAGACTGCGTAAATGCAGTTCTTCCTTTTGTTACAAGTGGTATAATAGGAGACAGCACAAGGGAGGAGTTTTTAAGATCTCTCGGCATCTCCAATTACGATCTTTGCATAGTCGCAATCGGTGACGATTTTCAAAGCTCCCTGGAGACCACATGCCTTCTGAAGGAGCTGGGAGCAAAGGAGGTTGTTTCCAGAGCATCAAGAGATGTGCATGCCAAATTCCTCCTCAGAAACGGAGCCGACCACGTAGTCTATCCCGAAAAACAGCTTGCCGACTGGACTGCCATACGTTACAGTTCCGACATGATCTCTGATTATTTCGAGCTTAACGAAAACTACTCTTTGTTTGAACTGAAAATCCCTGACGCCTGGGTAGGTATGTCTATCGGAAAGCTTGACATAAGAAAAAAATATAAGATCAATATTTTAGGCTTTAAACACGGAAATGAATTCAATCTTGAAACCACCACGGATACGGTTTTTAAATCCGGTGAGACCATGCTGGTAGTGGGAAGAAATCAGGATATACAGAAGTGTTTCCACTTGTAATGAACATTCGAAAGACATGGACTTTATTCACAGGAGATTCCGGTTCCAAACACACGAGTTTTCCAACAAAGTAATCATCCGGCATGAATAGAACTTTTTCGAATATTTTTCCCGGCTGTCGTCAATAACCTCTGCATGTTGTAAAGCCCTGCATTTAGTATTATTGAGATAACAAATATATCATGTATCAGGATATCCTTAACCATACAACCGAAACAGAGATTTTGATACCCCGCCACGTACTGGTGTGCTTATCCTCAAGCCCCAGTAATGAACGGGTTATTCGCATTGCAGCAAATCTTGCCAGAGCCGAACGGGCAGATTTTACAGCAATTTTTGTTGAGACACCGGGTTTTGCCGCTCTTCCCGAAAAGAGTAAAGTAACCCTTCAGCGTAATAAATCTCTTGCCGTATCCCTGGGGGCCAAGGAAGTGGATGTGACGGGCACCGATATAGCTTATCAGATTTCAGATTTCGCCCGTTTCAATAATGTTACCGCCATCGTAATAGGAAAACCGGCTAACGACCAGCATAAGGTTTTTTTCGGAAAGACCATCGTTGAAAAGCTTGTGGATGAGATCCCCGATATGGAGATTCACATCATTCCGGACAACAGAGCGATTCATAAAAGCTTCAGGGATGAACAGGATCCGGGATATAAGCATTCACTCATGGAGCTTGGGAAATGTCTCCTTGCCCTGACCATAGCCACCGTCATCGGACTCATTTTTACACATCTCGGTATTTCTGTTGCAAATATCATAACCTTATACATATTGACCACCATGGTGCTGTCAACCTTTGTCACAAGCCTCGCCTATAGTCTCCTGTCCTCTTTTCTCGGTGTGCTGGTTTTCAATTTCTTTTTCACTGCACCGAAATATACATTGCTTGCCTATGACTCAAGCTATACCATCACCTTCATTATAATGTTTTTGTCGTCCTTCCTCGCCGGCTCCCTGGCATCGAGGCTCCGTAAAACTTCGAAACAGTATGAAGACACCGCATACAGAACAAGGCTCCTTCTGGATTTGAGCCAGCTTCTGGACAAAGCGGAGGAAGAAAAAGAAATCCTCAGAATTGCAGCGGAACAGATAATAAAACTTCTGGATTCTGACGTGGTGGTTTATCCCGTAGAAAAGAATAACGGTACTCCCGTGCTCGGTTCCTGCCGTATCTACCACACAAAGGACAATACCTCAGATACCGTATACAACAGTGTTTTTGAAAAATCTGTCGCCGAATACGTCATGAATCAGAACCATGCCGCAGGTTTCGGTACAAAGGAGTTCGCAGAGTCCAAATGCACCTATTTTGCAGCAAGGGTAAATAAAAATGTTTACGCAGTCGTGGGAATAGCGGGTGAGGATCGTAAAAGTGATATTTTTTCGGATAATGTCCTTTTTTCCATTCTCGGCGAATGTGCCCTGGCACTTGAAAACAATGCCAACCGCCGGGAGAAGGAAGCCGCAAAGCTGAAGGCTGAAAACGAGCAGCTTCAGGCCAACCTTTTGAGATCCCTGTCACATGATCTCAGAACTCCCCTTACTTCCATTTCAGGGAATGCCAGCAACCTTATGTCCGGAAGCATTAACGATGAAGATGTAAAAAGACAGCTTTATACTGATATATATGATGATGCGGAGTGGCTTAAGGAACTTGTTGAAAACCTTCTTTCCATAACACGTATCAATAACGGAATTAACCGCGGCATCACAGCCAACAGATCAACAGAGTTACTGGAGGATCTCATCAACGAAGCTCTGAGGCACATTGACAGAAAACAGTCGGAGCACAGTATAGTATTTATCCCTGCGGATACAACGGTTCTTGTGAATGTGGATGTACATCTCATAGAACAGGTGGTTACAAATCTTGTTAATAATGCTATAAAATATACTCCGGTGGGCTCTGAAATAACAGTTCGTCTCACCGCAACAGAAAATACCGCCTCGGTTTCCGTAACAGATAACGGTCCGGGAATACCGGACACCGATAAAGCCCGCATTTTCGAGATGTTCTATACCGGTCAGAAAACCGTTGCGGATTCCAGCCGCAGCCTGGGACTCGGTCTTTATCTCTGCAAAATGATAGTGGAATATCATGAGGGGCATATTTCAGTTTCAGACAATAAACCGTCGGGTACGGTATTTACATTTACTCTGCCGCTGGCAGATCTGGAACTGGAATACTGATGAATTTTCCGATATGATAATTGCTTTCCAATATATTGGTTGAAATAGCACTGTTTGAATAAAGGGGGAAATCTTGAATCAGTTTACTATTTTGGCAGTTGAGGATGATGCACCTGTAAGAAACCTCATTACCACCACTTTAAAAGCTCATAACTATAATTATCTGACTGCGGAGAATGGGCAGTCTGCCATACTGCAGGTAACTTCCCACAATCCGGAGGTTATGCTTCTTGACCTGGGTCTTCCGGATATGGACGGTGTAGACCTCATCAAAAAGATACGTACCTGGAGCGAGATGCCTATCATCGTTGTCAGTGCCCGGCAGGATGAGGCAGACAAGATAAGTGCCCTGGACGCCGGGGCCGACGACTACCTGACCAAGCCTTTTTCTGTTGATGAACTACTTGCCCGTATCCGTGTGGTTCAAAGGAGGCTGCAGAGGCAGTCTGACATCTCAGGAAGTGGCAGTATCTTCATAAACGGGGGACTTAAGATAGATTATGTCTCAAATACTATCGAGGTTGACGGTGTCGAAAAGATGCTTACTCCCATAGAATTTAAGCTGTTAAACATTCTCGCAAAAAATGTCGGAAAGGTCGTTACCCACAGCTATCTCACCACTGAGATCTGGGGCAACAACTGGAGCAGCAGTATGGCTTCCCTCCGCGTGTCCATGGGAAATCTCAGGAAAAAAATAGAAAAAAATACAACCGACCCGGTCTATATCCAAACTCACGTGGGAATCGGATACAGGATGAATCAGTTATAAATATCGATTTAAATTCGGCTAAATATAAACTCAGAACAACCCTTCAGGAATTGTTCTGAGTTTTGTTTTTCATGGTCAGTGAAACACGATACAGCGTGAGCGGCTATCACCGGCAAGAAAAATCCTCTATAACACCACGGGGAAGGTTCTCGCCGGCAAGAACCTTCCCCGTGGTGTTCAAACTTCTTAAAGTTCTGATTTGGGATTTTTTCCATTCACTAACACAAATCTCAGAGACAGATCTTCATTCCAAAACACAATATCCGCTTGTCTTCCGGGTTTTAGAAATCCTTTTCTGTCAGCTATCCCAAGCTCTTTCGCAGGAGTAACTGTTGAACAGTATATGGCGTCTTCCAATGGGATTCCCATCTCCTTCACGAGTGTCCTGACACAATCCGGAAGCGATGTTACAGATCCTGCAATGGCACCATCCCTTTGCATCCTGGCCTGCTTTCCCTCCACCTTCATTTCGAGACCGCCCAGTAAATAGGTGCCATCTCCCATTCCCGTGGCTCTTAAGCTATCGGAAATCAGGATGATCCTGTCTCTCCCGAACATTTGGAAAGTCGAACGGATCACCGAAGGATGAATGTGAATTCCGTCGCAGATAAGCTCAGCATTAACCTCCTTACAGTCAAAGGCTGCGCCGATTACTCCGGGGTTTCTGTGAGTCATCTCCGGCATGGCATTGTACATATGAACAAGGTGTTTTGCGCCGGCTTTCATGGCTTTAAGTGCGGTATCATAGTCTGCATTTGTGTGGGCAATGGCTACATTAACCTCATTCTTTACAGCCTTTATGAATTCTGTCGGATCCCTCATCTCAGGTGCAAGCCCGATGAACTTTACTATGCCTCTGCCGGCCTTTTGAAATCTTCTAAATATTTCTGCGTCACAGGGCAGGATATTCGCCTCATTCTGGGCTCCCTTTTTTTCCATGCTTATGAAGGGACCTTCCATATTTATGCCGCAAAACTCCGCTTCACCTATATGCTTTTCAGGATGTAGGAACTGATCATCACGAAAATCCGCAGCATTACTCAGTATTTGTTCCAATTTTTCCACCGGTTCTGTCATGGTTGCGGGGCAAATGGTGGTAACTCCGATTGACGCTTCATATCTCGCAATAGTCTGAAGTGCTTCATTGGTGGCATCGCCCGCGTCACAATTCATTGCACCGTGAAAGTGGAGGTCTGTCATACCCGGAAGACAGAATGCTCCTTCACAGTCGAGGTTTTCACCGTCATCCGCTGATGGCACAAAATCTCCGAAGGAGACATTGACAATTATGCCTTCCCGGACTTCCATAGCACCGGGACTAAAGCTTCCGTTTTCAGTAAAGATTTTTAGATTTCTATATATCATGTTTACATTTTCTTTCCGCGGAAATATATATTCAGGTTTATTATAGCTTATTGGCGTAAAAATAAATATTTATCAGTCCGGAATATACCAGCATCGTCATAATATTTATTACATTTTCATTGTATGATACAATTAATCCATAAATCTTAAATCTGCAAAAATATTTTTCGACGCAATAAACTTTACCGGGCGGAATTTATGAAGGTGCCCGCGTAAAAGTATACGACAAGTTCAATATGAGTAAAATCGAGATTGTCTGTAAAGCCTTGGAGGACCAATATGTCAAGATTTTGTAGATATTGTGGAGCACAGATTTCTGAAAATGCTAAGTTTTGTCGCAATTGTGGGAAGCCTGTAAATCATGAAGAAATACGACCTTCATATAAAGATCAGTCTTATAAAGACCTTTATGTTCAGAAGCATGAAACCCAGACCAGACCAATTGAAAAAAAGAAAATTCCAGCAGGTTTCAAGGGCTTTATTGCCCTGCTTCTTGTCCTGTGCATAACAGTAGTATCTGTAGGAGGATATTTTCTTTACAACAAATACATAGTCGGTAATTCCGGCAAAAATAATTATAAATATAAAGAATTCAAGGACGCAGCCTATCCGAAAGGAAACAGTAAGGCTTTTTCAAAAACCCCCGTAGAGGGAATAACTATTTCCGCAAAGGCAGGGGCCCTTTCGGAAGACACTGATATCAGCTTTACTGAAATAGAGGATGATTCTTATTATGAGGAGTTTAAAGAACCTTTAGAGAACCTTGGGTCAGAAATACTTGTAGCCTATGATCTGGACCTGGGACTTGAGCCGGAGGAGACAATACCGGGATATGTAGACCTTTCATTGAATCTTAAAGAAATGGGTATACCGAAAGAGTTATGGGAGAATATTGAGATATATCGACAAAAAGAAGATTTTGACGAAAACTATCCTGAAGGCTCTTTTGAAAAATATGCATCTCATCTTGATGATAAAGGATTACTTACCCTATCCACTACAAAAAACTGCCCTATATTGATCACTATAGCAGCATACACAGTGGTTATCGTAGGTGGTATTTCTGTTGTTGCCGGAGGTACCAGTGCACTGATGCAGAGACATGAGCAGCTTGAACATTTTGACTCAGATACCTCTCTGCTGCTTAGCAACAGAGAAAAATGGGATTTTGATGTAAGAGTAAATCTTAAAGATACAGAATTTAATAACAGTCCCGAAGGCGAGGAAGCCATAGCTATAGCAAAAGAGTTCAATAAATACAGTGAGAAGCTCCGTAAAAAAGCGAAAGAGGCCTATATCCGCGAGGTAAACAAGCTTGCTGATGATGGCAAACCGGGATTTGCTATCGTAAAATGGATTCAAAGGCAGGATAAGGTTAAGGAAATTAAAAAAACTCTTGATGAAAATTTGTTCATACAGGAATACTTTAAGAAAGACCAGAAGTTCAATGAACTTTCCTCAAAACTTGTGATACCTGAAAGCATCAAAAAAACATTAGAAGTTATAAATGACTCTTTCGAGTATATCAATTCCCAATCCATAAAGCTGCCGGGCAGAACAGTGGAATTTGACATCCTTCCTATAAAATCTGAAGGTCTGAAAGTATCCAGCCCGACCTGGCCCAGTTATATGCAGCTGAATTCCAAAGCGCTTATCAGGGACGGAGTTTTTGACATCTCCGGTATAGACAAATTCCGTCTATCCTGTACTCATGAATTTTTCCATATCTGCCAGGAGGAATATGCTCCTGCAGGAAAAAGAAAGATCAAAGAGTTTGTGGAAGATACCAGATTTGAAGAAGCAACTGCAGCTGTGCTGGAGAAGGATGCTTCATTTTATTATTATTCCAAAGGAATCCAGACCACTGACCCGAATCAGGCAAGTGAAGGCTCCTTAGGCTATGTCAAAAGAGCTGAATATTACTGCTACGGAGTCCCACTTAATAAGCTGCCAAGCAGCGATAGATGGGTAGATATCGGATATACAGAAGCAGATTTAATAGATTATCTTAGGGAAAATAAAAAAAGAGTTTCCATTGCCGCCCTTATGAATACCTATAAGGTTACCTCTCCACAGACTAGATTTGTGGATATTCTCTGCAGCAAGGATACCTTTGACATCGATAAAGGCGCAGAGTGGAGGAAGCTTTACCATGATTTTATCTTAAAATATATTAACATGATATCCCTCAACACCTTTGCCGGCAGGTCTTATTTTCCCGACTATTTCAAAGATATACGAGTATATCCTTCCGATAACGGTGATGTTTTTAAGTGGGAAACCAACGAAAGGAATGTCGCATGTATTAAATTCATAACGCCTAAATTCAGAATGGAGAAGAGTAAAAAATATATAGTGATTCTTGAAACCAATGAGGCGTATGCCGACGATAAAGATGTTTTGCTCAGAATCATGAGTAAAAATAACGAATTCCTATATAAAGACAGAAATTATTCTGATCCAATTAATTCTAAGGTGGTAAATATTTTGTTTTCGCGTGCTTATGGAAAAGAAGGCGAGACGGATACCTATCCACTTGAAGTATATGCAATAGTGCTTTTTGAACCGGAGGTTCCTCATGCATCACTGACAGGAACCACTGCTAATGTCACTACTATGGAAGCTCCCGACAAGCTTAAGAAAGCAGAAAAGGTGACATTGCTGCGAACTGTTTTCAAATACAATAAAAAAGAAGTAGTTAAGGATACCCCTTTAAATTCCGCTGATCCTAAAAACCGGCTTGGCAAGAACATAGAAATAGATATTTCCGGACTTGGTGAGATCAAATACCCGGATGACCTTAAATGCACCCAGGCCTGGGTTTACCGTGATAAAAAGGGAAAGGAATATGCAGGTCCGGAGGTAGAAGGCATAATAGACCGAGATGATATCACCGGCACTTACAATTCAAGTGTCACCATCAATAATTTCTCCCTTGGAGAGGGCTTATATACCATAGTTGGTGGCTTTGCCGGAGGAATCGCAAAAATATTCGGCGCCGATCCAACTGAAGAGCAGATCAGACATGCCGTTGACAGTGGTGTAGAATGGCACGTTGAATCCATAGATTATAACCAGACTATAACAGTAAGTCATCTGCAAAAGAATAAATACAAGGTTGAAATAAAAACTGATAAATTCGGAGATATGATATATTCCGGTACTCTGAATACTGACAACGTGCTTTCCATGAAACTTGAAAAGGCTTCAACAAAGAAAAGTTCCGATTCAGACGGGATAAATATCTCTTTGGAAGATTTCCTTGGTAAAATAAACTTAACCTTCAAAAAAGACAAGAACGGCGATTTCTATATTGATGGAAGCTACGATATCGATACAGGATTGATAAAAGCATTATATACGTGCTCAGGTAAGAAGAAAAAGTAATGTCAAAAACCTGTAATCAGCAAAGCAAACTACCCATTACCCAAGGTAATGGGTAGTTTTTTATTCAGTATTCTTAAATTCTACGGAGCCGGAAGCATTACCCGATACTTTATCCTCTCAGCCCATCGAACTAAACGTAACCGACGTATCCTCTTCTCTTCCGAATCCCGTGATGGAAGTCCATAGATTCCACAGCCTCGCGGTGGTAAGAGGTCCGTCATTATAATTCGCGTGATTTTTCGCAGCCAGCCAGTCATTATAATCCTTCAGGAGAAAGACTCTCACGTCCATACCGGAGAAATGCGTAACCGTAGGGATGAAATTCCAGGAACTGATCCTGGTCCCGTTATCGTCTTTCATGATGGTCACATCCGCAAGGCCGCCGAGTATCCTAGGAACTTTGGACTGTGCCGAGATCAGATTTCCGCAGGACCAGAAAACAAGGCCACTGTTCCCGGATGCTGTGGTAACATAACCTGCCGGCTCCACAACATGAGGATGTGCGCATATAACAAGGTCTGCTCCGGCATCAATCAGTGAGTATACATAAGCCTGTTGGAAGGCCGTAGGCTGATGATGATATTCTTCTCCTATATGCAGGAAACATACTGTCATGTCTGCTTCATTCTCTGCAATCCTTACGTCATTCAGGAACTTTTCCTTCTGTCCCAACAGGTTCACCATGTAGTACAGGGAACCGGGTACACTGAAACCGTTCAGTCCATAGGTATAGTTGAACATCGCAAGGCGTATGCCGTTCTTCTCCACATAATCAATAGTGTTAAAGGCTGCCGGCGAGTCATGAATTCCCAGAAGCTTGATTTCCGGATGGAATGTTTTCCAGTAATTCAGCGTATCATTCACTCCGCGGACTCCCTTATCCCAGGTGTGATTGGTAGCAGAAAGCACAATGTCAAACCCGGTGTCCACCAGCGCCTCACCCATAACCTGCGGGGTTCCGAAGGTGGGGTAATCGCTGATCAGGGAATTGTCAGAGATAAATATGGTCTCCTGATTGATCACAGCCAGATCCCTGGACTGTATGGTGTCAAGAATCGGTGTGTACAGGAAATGAAAATCATGAGTTCCCAGCTCAGGGTGCCAGGCCTTGTCCACGATGGTTTTATGGATCAGATTATCACCGGCGGCGATCATTGTCAATTTTCCGCTTGAATGTGCTGTTCCTGTACTGCCGGATCCCGGCATCATGACACCGGAAGCATTCGCACCTGTAGGTCCGGGCATCACCACACCGGAAACATTCGAAGTCCCAACCGTCTCAGAACCGTTTCCGCCATCAGGCTGCATGCCGTTTCCCACTCCGGTCGCTTCCGGCTGCCATCCATGACCTGCGACCCTGGAACCTGCTGATGCAGTCATGGTCGTGACAGCAATTGACAGAACCGCAAGAAACAAAATCATCACCACACTTACCTTAGTCCGGCCATTTCCCATTTTGATATCGGACGCAAAACCTTTCATTTTCTTTGCCATCTTCCCACCTCCAAAAAAAATATCTACACATGCCTCCGTTGATACTACAAGCTAAATATCTCTACTAATCCTATGCTTTTTTGCCATATTTACATTTTAGCCGTATCAGTAAAGTAAACCAAATGAATAATCGACATCTTACAAATAAAACATTAGAATACAGTTAAACAACTCTGAAAATGGAGGCTCAAAATGGAGAAAAAATGGTGGAAAGAAA
>JAILDF010000221.1 GCA_024689585.1 Oribacterium sp. | reverse complement strand
ATTACACTTACATGGAAACCGGGATTCTAAAAAGCCTTGAACCTACATGATGGTTCAAGGCTTTTGCTCTTTAGTGATATATTTCGGATGGAAATAAACCAAATAACATCTAAACCCGGTTTTACGCCTGCTTTATCACGGAATTTGGCACAACGGTTTCTTCGGTTCCGTCGGCGTATTGAAGCTTGATGCCGACTATGGCGTAGGTGGAAACGGTTTTACTCAGCCAGAGATGATCCAGCAGAACAAAATTGTTGAAGGTTCTTGCATTGTCGCTGACGGTGACTAATGAGGTTTTATGAACATTACCGTCTTCTCCCAG
Organism: Oribacterium sp.; assembly: GCA_024689585.1. Taxonomy (GTDB): domain Bacteria; phylum Bacillota; class Clostridia; order Lachnospirales; family Lachnospiraceae; genus Oribacterium. Next base: position 6,788 of record JAILDF010000221.1, on the reverse strand, counting down.
AATGTATTTTCCGAGAGAGTAGGGGTCGTCGGGATAGAAGGGTCCCGTCGCCGTCCGGTCCACGGTGGAATTTCCGGTGATTTCACAGGTGGTTACATTATGCCTTGCATCATAAGGAGTTACCGTGAAGACTATAGAGTTAATGATTTTTCCGGAGGAATTAATGAAGTAGATGTTGGGGGAAATGCCTCCGTCCTTAGTCATATGGGCCTTCATGTACTGGATTTCAATGGGCTGTTTCGGGATGTAGGAGCTGCCGGCATAGCTGTACATGGCTGCTGCGTCGAAACCGGAGGTGGCAGTGTTTGCCGAGGCAGAAGCATTGCCACCTGCGCTCATGGCTGTTGATGCGGCGGTGTTTGCTGGTGCAAAAGTATTACCTGCACTCATGGTCGCCGAGATGGCGGTGTTTGCCGATGAGGAAGCATTAGCACCTGTGTTCAAGGCTGTTGATGCGGCGGTGTTTGCCGATGAGGAAGCATTGTCGGTGCTCGCAGCTGCCGTGGTACCGGCGCCGGCTGTTCCGGAACCGCCCTGATAGTTTTCGATCCATTTTCCGTCGGCTCCCACATAGTAGCCGTCCGGTGTCCATGTGTCGGTCAGCATTTTTCCGCTGTAATCCACATACTTGTCATCTATCCATTTATCGGTTGCCAGATGTCCTTTCTGATTGAAATAGTACCAGCTGTCATCTATGAGAGTCCAGCCCTCTGCCCTGTAACCGTCTTCTTTTAAATAATACTGATATCCGCTGTCATAGTACCATTCGCTGGTCAGGGGTTTCTTTTTCTTGTCCCAGAGCTTCCAGCCCAGAGCATCCTGATGCCACTCAAGGGCATAAGCTGAGAATGAAGACATTATCAGAAAAACCGCTGTGAATAATCCTATATATCTTTTATTCATTTCATCCCCCAAATTTTATATATAAGTATCAGGCTGTCAGGCCGGAGACTTCCGTAAAAGCTTTGGTTTCCGCCGTGTATAAAGCACGATTGCCTGTGGTGCCGCTGTAGTTTATATCGGCTCTTAAATATCAAATATTAAGTGAGAAATATGAGAAGGCTCCGATTGATTCACATATTCTGACGGTTATCCGGCTGCACCGTAAAATCGTAACAGTTCAGCCGGCAATGGTTCGCGAAGACCGTGGTCGGCTCTTTTCCCCACCATCCGGAGTTATTGGAACCACTGATTGACCTTAAAACTCAGTATTCAGAATCTAAGTCAATGTAACCAGCCATTCAGGATGACTCAAATGCTGGTTACCTGAAATTAAGTCAATGTAACCTGCCATTCAGGTTGACTCATATGCTGGTAACCGGAATATGGGTCAATGTAATGCCTTGTTCACTGCGAAAATATGGCATCCCGGCTGTACTGTTACTGTATATTATTAAAAAAAGATAAAACATCAACATAACAGTGTTAAAAATCTGTTAAATTCGCTATAATAATTAACGCATAATTTTATGTAATACATGCTATTAATCATAGGTATCGACAGACTGCGGCAAGACGGGGCTGAATCGTATATTTATGTTTAGCTGTAAAAAATAATAGTCAAAAGCTATTATATAAATCCAAGAGCCGATTAGATCTGCATCTGTATGTCAGAGATAAACGGCGGAAAACATGCGTTTATAGAGGAGGATCTATTATGTCAGAAAAGTTAACCAGGCGAGATTTCATCAAGGGAATGGGCGCTACTGCGGTGATCGCAGGTCTCGGTTCCCTTACAGCCTGCACAAGTGGTGCGGGAACACCGGAAGCAACTACAGCTGCCGCTACAACAGCTGCTGCAACTGAGGCTGCTACAACAGCCGCTGCTGCTCCTGCAGGTGGCGCTATTTACACACCGGGTACTTATACAGCAGGTGCGGATGGAATCAGCTCCAAGGTTACAGTTACAATGACTTTCGATGAGTCATCCATCACAGAAGTAAAGATCAATGCAGACGGCGAGACACCTTCAATCGGTGGTGCAGCTGTTCCTGATCTTGAGAAGGCTCTTATGGATGCACAGGCGGCAGAGTTTGATGCTGTTTCAGGTGCAACAATCACATCCGATGCTGTTAAGAAGGCAGCCGCTAACTGTATTGCACAGGCAAAGGGCGAGGCAGTTGCAGCCACAGGAGATCTCATCCCTACAGGTTCTGATGAGGACTGGCTTGGTGAGGAGCCTATCGTTGATGATGCTGACGTAAAGGAGACTATCGATACAGATATCCTTATAGTAGGTGCGGGTAATGCAGGAATGATGGCAGCAGCTTATGCAGCCTCCAAGGGACTTAACTTCCGCGTTATCGAGCAGAATGCAGTAGTTCAGGACACACGTCACTGGTACGGTGCTATCAACAGTTCCGCAGCCATCGCAGCAGGTTCACATGTTGATAAGAAGAAGCTTCTTTCCGAGATCAGCCGTTATGCATCAGGAAAGTGCGACCAGAGAGTAGTTAAGGTATGGATGGACGAGTCAGCTGCCATGCATGATTTCGTAGCAAATATCCTTGAAAATGAGCCATATAACTGGAAGTGTGAATTCACATCAGGTGAAGAAGCCCGTTGGCCGGACAGCGATGAGAATACAACCTTCGTATTCCCTGAGCAGGAGCACAACTACAGAGCTTCAGAGTCAGAGTACGGGATGCAGAGAAATGAGGTATTCCTCGAGGTTATTCAGAAGGCCGGCTATGATGTAGATTTCAAGACAGCTCTCGTTAAGCTTGAGCAGGATGAGACAGGAAGGGTAACAGGCGTTATCGCTCAGAACGTAGATTCAGGAGATCTTATCCGTTACAATGCTAAGAACGGAGTTCTCCTTGCCTGCGGCGGATATCCCGGCAACCCGTATATGATGGAGCAGCTTGATCCCCTTGGAACTTCTGTTACAACAGCATGTTCCTTCAGCCCTGCTGACAAGGGTTACGGAATCCGTGCGGCAGTTTGGGCAGGTGCTCACCTTGATGCTGAGTCAGCTCCCATGCTTTTTGACCGTGGTCTCGTAGCTCCGGGCGTTGATTCCGGCTATGTTGAGAGCGAGTCTTCCTTCGGTGGAAAGGCATTCCCGGGAACTGTAAGACAGTACAACCCCGGTACACAACCATTCCTTAAGGTTAACCGTCATGGTCAGCGTTTCGCCAATGAGTCAAGCCCATACAATGATATCGTTTATGCTGCAGCTCATCAGCCGGGTCATGTATATGCTCAGATCATGGATGCCAACTACATGGAGGATATCAAGAGATTCCATACTATCGGATGCTCAGCACAGTCAAGAAATATCCCCGGATATGTAGACAAGCAGCTTGAGCAGTACGGTGAAGAGGGCGAAGGCCTCATCTTTAAGGCTGCCACAATCGAGGAGCTTGCTGACAAGCTTGGTTTTGAGGGCGAGGATAAGGAGAACTTCCTTGCTACAGTTGAGCGTTACAATGAGCTCTATGACAAGCAGGAGGATGAGGACTTCGGTAAGATGAAGGTTCGTCTTTCAGAGCTCAGAACAGCTCCGTTCTACGGCTGCTGGCTCGGTGCATCACTCCTTACAACAGAGCAGGGTATCTCGATAAATGAAAAGACACAGGCTCTTGATGATGAGAACAAGGTTATTCCTGGTCTCTACATCGGTGGTGATATGTCAGGATCGTTCTTCGCAAACAACTATCCATGTCTCATGGCCGGTATCGCTTGCGGACGTACACTTACCTTCGCTATCAAGTCCATCAAGGAAATGGCAGGAATCGAAGAGTGATTTCGTTCCGTAATAGGAATCTCCAATATTGAGTGGAGTATCATTAGGTTGTTCAGGGCTGGGCATCAAGCCCGGTCCCCTTTTTCATAAACCTATAAGTTTTGTCGAATTACTCGACAATAAATTTAAAAAAAGGAGAAAAAAGATGAAGAAATTTCTGAAACTTATGGTAACCGTTATGGCAGCAGTCTGTATGATGTCGATTGCTTCATTTGCAGGCGAGTTTATCGGCAGTGGCAGTAATGTGTATTATGACACCGGAGAAGACAACAATTTAAACGGATGGCACTGGATTATGCGTACTGATGGACTGGCACGTTGTTACTATTTCACAAATGGTTTTCTTTGGATCGATTCATACACCCCTGATGGATACTATGTAGACAATGCAGGTGAATGGGTTCAGAATGGTCAGGTTATGACAAAGTATGCCTGGGAAAACGGAATGGAGCTGGAAACCAACTGGTATAATTTTGGAGGCGCATATTCCGTACTTACTATTTACCGTGCAGATGGTACTGTAGAGCAGTATGCTCCCGGCCAGCTGGTACTTTCTATAATTCCTGATACTTATGGATGCTGGTTGGATTACGGTAGTGAGCGTCAGTGGTTTACATCTATTGAAGATGGCTACTATAGTTTTAGTGCAGCCGACGGAACTCTGATTGATGTTATAAATGAGAATTATTTCAGACTGATCAGCACCGACGGAGAAGTATGTTATCTTTCTAAATAACAAAAGAATGAAATATAAGCAACAGGCTGCCGCACAAAATGGTGTGGCAGCCTGTTGCTTTACTCTTGTACTATTCATGACAGAATACTGATAGTGGGATACGTTCACCTTTTGCATTGAAATGGGGCTGGGTAACAGTTCAGCCGGTGGACCACCAACCCCGTCCCCCTGGCTCACCGGCTGAACTGTTATGGAGCTGGACTCCTCTGCGAAAAATTCATTTTTTTAGCTCTTGACACAAATGAGGGTTTTATATATGATAGTTGAGCGTGTTTTCAAACTGTCCGTGTCCGGTACTTGAAAAACGCACATGTAAGATATCGATATCAGGTGAAAGGAGATATTTCCAAATGGCAAATATTAAGTCAGCAAAGAAGAGAATTCTTGTTGCAGCTACAAGATATGAGCGTAACAAGGCTATCCGTTCAGAAGTTAAGACATACATCAAGAGAGTATACGCAGCAGTTGAGGCCGGTGATAAGGCTAAGGCTCAGGACGCTCTTAAGATGGCTCAGAAGAAGATTGCTATGGCTCACAGCAAGGGCATCTACAAGTCAAACAACGCTTCAAGAAAGGTTGCTAAGCTTTACAAGGCTGTAGATTCTATGAACTAATTTGTGCAAAAGCACACAGGAATCTTTGATCAGGATTTCTGTTTTCAAGTCGTTCTTGAAAAATTACTTTGTAAGTAACGTTACTCACGAAGACCCGCGGTTAACCCACCGCGGGTTCTTTTTTTTGCTAAAAAAGATTATAATATAGCCATACCTTAAAATAAACGGAGGGAAAAGCTATGATCGTCATTAAAGAAGGAAATGAAACCGAAGCATTTGAAGAAATTAAAGATTTCAGCGAAAATTACGCAAAGGGACTGGGTCTCGGTAAACGCGAAAAAATGCAGATAAATCTTGTTATGGAAGAGATGATGGAAATAACAAGAATGACCGGAAATGTAAATGACAGATGTTTTAATATCGATGGAAATGAGCATATGTGCACTCTTACCATGGAACTTGCACCCGGAACCACAAAGGAGATTTCCTTTGAGAATTTATCCGGAGTTTCACAAAAGCTGAAGGTGCTTTTGGGAGCAAACTTCGAAACATTGGAAATGAATGAAAAGGAAGCGGAAGTTATAGGTGTTCGCCGGGCGGATTCAGTAATACTTGATGAATTGGATTGTGAAGATGTAGAGGATGCATATATATGGACTCTCGACACCTATAACATGGCGTCTTTCACCAGGTATATTCAGGGAGATGAAGAAGACTGGGTGGCATTATCAGCGTCCATTCTGTCAGCATTGGCCAAAGATGTAAGAGTACTTATTTTAAAGGAATGTATCCTTTTTTCTGTTGTTCTTGACCATAAAAAAGGAAGTGCAAAGAAGAACTATGGAATAAGTCCCGAGTTTGAACAGCTTTCAAAAGTTCCGGTAGTTAAGTCCAGATTCCAGGTTAAGCTTGTGGAGCTTATGTATGGAGGTTTGGCTAAGAAAATAACTGAACCCCTAGGCATGCACCTTGAACGTTATAAGATTCCTGCTCCAACTGCATCAAAAGGAAAGCTCGATACTCTTATATACGTACCTTTTGCAGCTAAGGATTTAGAAGCTGCACCGGTGATCCTGTTCCTTCATGGCGGAGCATACCTTTTCCCTGCACTGCCATACCATTACCGACTTGCGGAAGATCTGGCAAGAAAGACAGGCTGCAAAGTTATGCTTCCAATGTATGATCTTGCACCTTACCGTCAGCCGCCTGTTCAGATAAAGGAAGCACTTGAGGTTTACACAGAACTTCAGAATGATCCGGGTAAATACGGTATAGATCCCGAAAAGATTTTTGTTGTGGGAGATTCGGCAGGAGGAACCATGGCGGCAGCTCTTACCCTTCTTGCAAGGGACAGAGGATTGACCATGCCGAAGGGAACCCTTCTCCTTTATCCTTCCCTTGACATGAGATTCAATACGGACTCCATGAACAATTATTCGGATGTTCCCGTTATAAACGGTGATTCCATCACTGCCTTCAGAAAGATAGTTCATTCAGACCGGGAAGAGGGACTTAAATACTACTATTCTCCTGCAGAAGCAGAATCCCTTTCGGGTCTGTGTCCTATGTATGTGGAAACCGCTGAATTTGACGCTCTGCACGATGAGGGTGCTGATTTTGCAAAACGTCTTAAAAAGGAGGGCAATGATGTAACACTGAATGAAACACGTGGTACAGTTCATGCCTTTGACATGGCAAAGGGCAGCAGCATCCAGTGCGAAGCGGTTGATGAGAGAGCGAAATTTATAAA
>JAILDF010000199.1 GCA_024689585.1 Oribacterium sp. | reverse complement strand
AAAGCCCTGAGAGCCATGCGGGAGCTTTTAAAGCGTGTTATCGGGGAAGACAAAGAAAAAGGCATTAACAGCGGTGCGTTTCCCGAAAGAAAGGAGGGCAGCGGACTTGTCCGCCCCTTTCAGACAGCCCTGATAGTCAGCGATTCTCATCGTAAGGATGACAATCTTAAAGATGTTCTGAAAAGACTCGGAATGATCGATTATCTCATACATCTCGGAGACTCCGAGGGAACCGAGCATATGATAAAGCAGTATGCCGGTGACGGTGTTGAATGCTACTTTGTCCAGGGCAATAATGACTTTTTTACCGAGCTTCCGAGAGAGCAGGTGATCACTCTGGGTAAACACAAGTGCTTCCTTACCCACGGTCACTACTACGGAGTCGGCATGGACCTTACCCAGCTTACAGAGGAAGCTAAGGCCCGGGGCTGTGATATCGCAATGTTCGGTCATACCCACCGACCTTATCTCAAGGAGATAAACGGCGTAACCTGCATAAATCCCGGTTCCATCAGTTACCCGAGACAGTCAGACAGACGTCCGTCCTATATGGTTGTGGACGTAAGCGAAGAGGGTGAGCTGACTTACCACCAGGTATACCTGAAGCTCCACTGATTTTTTCAAAAACCCATCGGGGGAAACGCTATTACAGCGTTTCCCCTTTTTTTACCCGGCACCGGCGGGGATCGTCCCTGCCGGTCGGAACGATTCTTGCCGGTCGGGACGATCCCCGCCGGTGAGTAATGCCCCTGCCGGCACATGATCATTCTTTAAAAATATAGTAAATTCCCTCTTGTAAGCCGGACGATAATCCATTATAATACCTAAATGTAAGCGGTTACAGTCGCGTGTATACCAAAGGTGATGCCAATCCCCCGTGCATTACCGCATATGATTAGTTTTTATATTGAAAATAAAGGAGATATGTTATGACACAACAAGATTTTATGGCTAAGCTTGCAGAGATCAAGGTTTGTCCTGTAGTAGTTATCGATGATGTTGAGGATGCAGTTCCTCTTGCAAAGGCTCTTGAGGCCGGCAAGCTTCCTATGGCTGAGGTTACCTTCAGAACACCTGCAGCAGCAGAAGCCATCGCACGCATCGCCAAGGAGTGTCCAAATGTAGTAGTTGGTGCAGGAACAGTCATCGATCGTGAGCAGTGCACACGTGCCATCAATGCAGGCGCTCAGTTCATCGTTGCACCTTCATTCTCTGATGAAGTAGCACAGTGCGCTATCGGACATGGTGTAGCTTACTGCCCGGGAACATGTACTCCTACAGATATCACAAACGCATTAAGATACAACCTTCCTATGGTTAAGTTCTTCCCTGCAGGAAACTACGGCGGACTCAAGACCATCAAGTCACTTGCCAGCGTATTCCCTCAGCTCAAGTTCATGCCTACAGGCGGAGTAAATGTTGATAATGTTAACGAGTATCTCGGTTTCGACAAGATCATCAGCGTTGGCGGAACATGGGTATGCAAGAAGGATATGGTAGCAGCAAAGGATTGGGACGGAATCGCAAAGCTTTGCCGTGAAGCCTACGATCTTACACACTGATATGACGGTTTTACGAGGGTCTCAGGGCCCTCGTAAAATAAAAATAAAAAATCAAAAATTTGTGTTGACATTCAATCAGCTATTCGCTAGAATAACTGAGTCGCTTGAAACGGGCGACAAAATGAGTCAGTAGCTCAGCTGGATAGAGCAACGGCCTTCTAAGCCGTGGGTCGGGGGTTCGAATCCCTTCTGGCTCATTTCTCTTTTCAAAAGAGAATAACAAAGGTTCGCTTAAGCGACCGTAATATGGTGGGTATAGCGTAGTTGGTTATCGCGCCAGATTGTGGTTCTGGAGATCCCGGATTCGAGTTCCGGTACCCACCCTTAGCCAGCAGGCTAAAGTGGGGCTATCGCCAAGCGGTAAGGCACAGGCCTTTGACGCCTGCATTCGTTGGTTCGAATCCAACTGGCCCTGTTTATGAGGCTGTAGCTCAGTCGGTAGAGCACTTGACTTTTAATCAAGTTGTCGCGAGTTCGAATCCCGTCAGCCTCATTTTTTTATATTTTTGATTAAGCACGATGTAACGATTGGTTACATCTTTTTTTGTGTCAAAAGAAATTTCTATCTGCAAATCCCATAGTCATCATAGAGAATCATATCAGTGCATAGTAGTAAAGGCGTATTCAAGTTATTCATTACACCGGGGTCCGGCACTGATTTTGAACAGTTTGATCAGACAGCTAAAAATAATTAATTTTTTTAAGTTTTTTCATAGATTTAATTTTTGCGAATTGTGTAGTATATTATATTTGCAAAAAGATGGCTGATTATGATTGCATTTTTAATAGGGTAAGAACTATTTTTTTGTGGCTAGATATAAGTGGGTATGGTATATTTAAGCCCTCTTTAAATTACAGAAAACAGGATGAAATATATGTTCAACGATGATGCTTATTTTCGCTTTGGAAATCTAATAGGATATAGAGATTCTTTTACGGATACTGCATTAACAAACGAAAAGCTTGTGGCATTATTGCAGCAGGCTATAAAATCAAGTAATCTTGCTCTGGTATGCTTTGATGACAAGCACAGGCTGACATACGCCAACGCAAGAGCGTTCGAAACCTTCAACGTCACCAGCAGTGAAAGTCTGGAAAAGGTCTTCTTTAATTGGATTGAGACCCATTCAGAACATATTGAGTATTCAAACTGGTGCCAGGTGTATGAGTCCATTGACGGCGAAAAGGTTTTCGACATCACCTGTCAGCGTATAAAGACTCCTGACGGTAAGCTTCGTAATTCTATATATATTATAGATGAGTGCGCATCCAATGTTTCGGTCAAGGCCGGTATAAGATACAGACAGATGCACGACCCTCTGACAGGCCTCCTGAATCGCGAGGGCTTCTGTCATGTTGTGGAAGAGTATCGTAATATGCATAAGACTGACCGGGGGGCACATTATCTCATTATTACCAATATCCGTGATTTCAAGCTCATAAATCAAATTCACGGGGATAAATTCGGAGATTCCATACTTAAGACTACCGGACGTATCATCAAGTCCCTTTTATATCAAGATGATATCTACGGACGTTTATATGCTGATAAGTTTGCCATTCTGGTTCCGGAAAAAAACTTTGATAAAGCCATGTATCACAGCATGATAAATCTTATCAGAAGTCAGATCACTTCCGATAAGCAGACTCTTCGTCTTCAGGCAGGGGTATACAAAATGGATACCATGCAGGATGATGTAAGCGCCATGTGTGACAGGGCCATGATAGCTCTGAATTCCATAAAATCCGAGAATCCGGTAACATTTGCATTTTACGATCCGGATATGATGAAGCAGGCCATCACTGAGAAGATAGTGGTTTCACGTTTTGAAGCTGCTCTCAGGAACGGTGAATTCAGGATTTATCTGCAGCCTCAGATGAACCATCATGAAGAACTGATAGGATGTGAAGCTCTGGTGAGATGGAAGAAGGACGATGATACTGTCATACCTCCAAATGTATTTATACCTGTTCTTGAAAAGTCCAACCTTATCAGTCATCTTGATGCGTATGTATGGGAGCTTGCAGCAGTAAAGCTCAGGGAATGGAAACATACAGAATTCAGAGATCTCTATATTTCGGTAAATGTGTCTCCGAGAGACATGGAATTTATGGATGTATATGAAGTTATCTCAGGTCTTGTGAATAAGTATGATATTGATCCTTCAAAGCTTCATCTGGAGATAACTGAGTCAGCAGTTATGCGTAATCCTGAAACTGTAAGCGATATGATACTCAAGCTTAAGGATGATGGCTTCATAATCGAGATCGATGACTTCGGAAGCGGGTATTCTTCCCTTAATATGCTGAAGGATATAAAGGCTGATGTTGTAAAGATAGACATGGGCTTCCTCCGTAAGTCAGAGAACGAAGACCGCAGCAAGATAATACTTGATTCCGTTATCTATATGGCCAAGCGTCTCGGAATGTATACTGTGACAGAGGGAGTGGAAACAACCAAACAGTTTGAGGAGCTTAGTTCCATGGGCTGTGATGTATACCAGGGATATCTTTACTCAAAGCCTATATCTGTAATGGATTTTGAAAAGAAATACAGTCATATTTACAAGAGTGAGAAGATCATCTGAGAATCGTGTCTTGTGAAAGGTACGAAGGAATCATCATATAATTAATGGTGGATTATCTTTGAGTCATTTGCTATTATATAAAGGCACTGATGATAAAGATGATCCACCTATTTTTATCATCTGTCATAAGGGGTTGTGGCGGAATTGGCAGACGCGCAGGATTTAGGTTCCTGTGTCCATGACGTGAGGGTTCAAGTCCCTTCGACCCCATAAAAAATCAGGCGAAAATTGATGTGAATTCTAAAAATCACATCAATTTTCGCCTTTTTTATATAAAGAATATATAAAGCCATAGAATTATCTTAAATTTTAAGTGGATTTATAAGCTTTTTTGTACTATCCTTTTTACTTGTGCGCATTTAACAGATTTTATTTAGTTATAAATTTATTAAATTGCATGTATAGAGAGTTTTTTTAAGTTAAAAAGATGAACTGATAAACAGTTCAAAGCGAAGAGTGAGCGCTGAATAGTATGAAAAAGTTTATATCGTTAATCTTTCTTTTTTTGATGTCTGTCTTTTCGGCATCAACGGCAATTGCTGCAGAGGGCAATTCCATTACCATTTCACACATTCTAAATTCCAAAAATCAAGCAATCGAAGGCTGGAACATCTCTATTTATGAGATAGCATCTTATGATGCCGGAACATTTACCTATTCCGT
>JAILDF010000030.1 GCA_024689585.1 Oribacterium sp. | reverse complement strand
GATGACCTTGCAAAACAATACCGTGAGATACTTGTGGATGAGTACCAGGATTCGAACTTCGTTCAGGAGACTCTCATCGAAGCCTTGTCTTCGGAACGTTTCGGAAGACCGGATGTTTTTCAGGTAGGAGATGTGAAGCAGTCCATCTACAGCTTCAGACAGGCAAAGCCGGAGCTGTTCCTTAGGAAGTATAATGATGTGAATTATCCCACCATTGAGCTAAGTCAAAACTTCCGAAGCAGAAATGAAGTTATCAGTGCCTCCAATGATGTCTTTAAGTGCGTTATGAAGGCACCTGTAGGAGGAATTGATTATACGGATAATGCTGCGCTCCACTATGGTTTTCCCAATGCAGAGTACAGTGATGAACTGAAGCCGGAGTATGAAACTGAGCTCCTTATAATGGAGAACAGCGGTAAAGATGCGGAAGCCGCATCGGAAGAATCCTTAGGTAATGAAGACTCTGCAAACAGGGAAGAACTGGGAAACAAGGAAGATCCAATGAGCAAGGAAGAAGCAGAAGCGCGGATGATAGCTCACAGGATACATGAGCTTCATTTCGGTGCAGAAGAAATTCCCTACAGAGACATTGTTATCCTTACAAGGTCCCCGGGATCATGGGCGGATACCATTGTGGATGTGCTTAATGAAGAAGGCATCCCGGCATACTGCACCAGCAATGAGGGCTACTTCAATACAGTGGAAGTCGAGACTGTTCTTTCCATGCTTAATGTCATAGATAATCCTGAACAGGATATAGCTCTTGCTGCTATTATGCATTCGGCTATCTATGATTTCACAAATGATGAAATGTCAGAGATAGTGGCTTCCAGAGGAACATTGCAGCCCATTTACCGGGGACTTCTTGCGGAAAAAGAAGAGTCGGAACGATCGCTCCCGGAGAAGGAAATGGACCCGGAAGAACTGTGGGAGAGGGATGCGGAAATATATGGTATATATGCTGTTTTGGACGAAAAGAAGATTTCTTCATCCGAACCCATAAGGGATGAGCTGGCCAGAAAACTCCTTTCATTTTATAAGGACATAGAAAGATACAGGCAGATGTCCGGATATCTTTCCATACATGAGATTCTTTACAGGATCTACGATGAGACCGGTTACTATAATTACGTTACAGCCATGCCCTCCGGAAACAGACGAAAGGCTAATCTTGATGCCCTTGTGGATATGGCCCTGGCCTTCGAGAAAACATCATATAAGGGTTTGTTCGATTACATCAGGTATATCGAGAAACTAAAGAAGTATGATAATGACCAGGGTGAGTCTTCGATCTATTCTGATCAGGATGACCTTGTAAGGATCATGTCTATACATAAATCAAAGGGATTACAGTTTCCGGTTGTATTTTTGTCAGGACTGGGACGAAAGTTCAATAAACAGGATCTCTATAAAAAGATTCTTGTGGATTCAGAATACGGAATAGGCTTTGATTACGTGGACCTTCAGGAAAAGGTGAAAATACCTGCATTAAAAAAGCAGGCACTGAAGCTGAAGCTTGAAACAGAACAGCTGGGAGAGGAGCTCAGAGTACTTTATGTAGGTATGACCCGTGCGGTTGATAAACTGATACTTACAGCTTGTACACTGGATTTGCAAAAACTGTTGGACAAGCATGCTGAGGCTGGAAAAAGCCTCAGTATCTCAACCATAAGCAGTGCCTCTGATTTCCTCGACTGGATCATGATGGCGGAAGGTGCAGAAAAGCTTTGTGATGATTCGGGCGCCAGAAGCATTAACAATCCTGTAAAGCTGAAGAAATACGACACAGAAATGCTTAAGAAGATAAGGGCCGAAAAGGATCAAAGCTTCACGGAGCAGCAGAAAGCCCTTATCGAGCAGATCAATAAGGTGGATCAGGAAAGCTGCGATGTAAAAGAAATACTTAAGGATTTTTCATATGTTTATCCATATAAAGAATCCACTACACTTTATCCAAAACATTCCGTTTCTGAACTTAAAGAAGTGGAGATTGAGAAGTTTGAAGAGGAGAGACAGGCTCAGGGGCTGGAGCATTGGCATATAAAAGCTGATAATTCCGACACGGAAGTGAAGTACAACATTACTGATGATCATAGGTCTCCTGCTATAGATATGCAGAATGTCTACTTGGCAGATAGTCAGAATGATTTAGTTGGCAGTGCAGAGTCTGCAGGTATGCGTGAAATTTCAGATACCCCGTTGGAAACATCTGTCACTGAGGGAAAACTTCCCGCGGCAGAGAAACACTATCGGGAAAAGGCCGGAGCAGACGTTGGTGATGCCTACCACCATGCCTTTGAGAAATATGATTACAGTGATGACCCGGCTATGTTTATGGAACAGCTAAAAGAAAAGCTTCCTGAAAACGAAATCGAACTGATAAAAGAGTCTCGTTTCAAAACTTTTCTCCAGTCGGAACTTGCGGAAAGATTCCGGGAAGCACAGAAAACAGATGACCTGTTCAGGGAACAGCACTTCATGCTGCGACTTCCTCATAACGAACTCTTTGAAGGGAGCACAATCCCGGAAGATGTTCTGCTGCAGGGAATCATCGATGCCTTCTTCATGGAAGAAGATGAAATCGTTCTTGTGGATTATAAAACCGATCATGTCCGTGACGAAGAAACACTCATCGGACGATATAAAAAACAGCTTGACCTCTACGCCCGGGCTTTGGAATCCATCACAGGCAAAATCGTGAAAGAGAAATTGATTTACTCAGTGATATTAGGCAGAACCATCGCGGTATAAGACAAACAGAAAACAGCCGGAGGATGGTCACATGAAGCCACCAGCCGATTGCACTTAGTGAAGGAACTTTTCGAATAGACAATTTTGAGAACTGTCTGAGTCGCGTAAGCGACGAGTTTCGAAGAAATTGTCTTGTATTTTCGAAAAGCTCCTGAACTTAGTGCAATCGAGCGCGGAATGTGATCATCCTCCGGCTGTTTTCGTCCGGTTTTTAATCTAAAGGTTCTGCCTCATCATTCTTCGCGATGATGATCTCCTTTGCATAAGGCAGTGTCTCGATCCACTCGCAGAATGTGTGCCACTCATCAAGCTTGTGAGTACGACGTGCGAAATAAATATTGATAAGTGTTTCATAATTCAGAGTAACCGTTCTCATCTGATTGTAGGATGACGGGATCATCTGAATAAGGTCATACCAGTCTTCTTTGTTTTTACCTTCTTCCATGTAACGAACACGGATCTTCTCAATTTCAGCGATATAATCCTTCATGATCTTCTCGGCATCCGGTGTGAGATGGTCATGAGAAAAATCATCATATTCGATAGGCTTACTGTGGATCTTATGCATGGTTGAAGTTGAGTTTGCAACTGTTGCAACCTTGTAGGTATCATACTCCTTCCACCAGTAAAGAGGAGCAGTGATATCGCAGCAAACCATGATCATACGGACATATTTACGGTGATCCGAACCTGCAACACGAAGGCGCTTTGCAAGTGAAAGATCGTTGGGACCGAGAATGTAGTCGCCATTTTCGTCATAAGAGCTGTCGGAACGAGCCCAGGAATTTAATGGATTACGAGCGCCACGCATGGCATTTTCGAGATTCATCACAGAAGTTCTCTCAATCTTAATCATAATTACCTCTTTTCCGCATCAGAATCAAAAAATTTACAATTCTGATATATCTAATCACTATTTCTATATATTCTAACAAATATTCAAAGAAAATGATAGGATAGTGATTTATATAACAATAATCCCGATAATAATTTCTGATCGGAAGGAGTGTTGGTTCTGTCAGGATTTGGAAATCCGGCGAGAACCGTCCCCGCCGGATTTCTGACTCCGACAGTCCTAACCATTATTTGAAAAAGGATTGATGCAATAGTTCATGTGTAATATCTTTAAATTATAGTTATGTTAAGATGTTTTTATATGTAATTATGCACAAATATGAACGGCAAATTTCGTATAACAGTAAATTGTTAATTAATTGTCATACTGCAGAGCCGGTGATATAATAACCGAGAACGTTAAATAAATAACATTCTATTTACTATATCAATTCCAAAAGGAGATAACGTCATGGCAAGATTTTGTTTACCAAGAGATTTGTATCATGGAAAAGGATCATTAGCAGAGCTTAAGAACTTTAAGGGTAAGAGAGCTATGATCTGCGTTGGTGGTGGATCGATGAAGAAGTTCGGTTTCCTTCAGAGAGCAGAAGATTATTTAAAGGAAGCCGGCTTTGAGGTTGAGATCTTTGAAGGTATCGAATCAGATCCTTCTGTTGAGACTGTTATGAGAGGTGCCGAGGCTATGGCCAAGTTCCAGCCTGACTGGATCGTTGCCATCGGTGGCGGATCACCTATCGATGCTGCAAAGGCTATGTGGATCAAGTATGAGTATCCTGATTGCACATTTGAAGATATGTGCAAGGTATTCGGTATCCCTGAGCTTCGTCACAAGGCTCATTTCTGTGCTGTATCTTCAACTTCAGGAACAGCTACAGAGGTAACGGCATTCTCGATCATCACAAATTATGCTAATGGTGTTAAGTATCCTATCGCTGATTTCGAGATCACACCGGATGTTGCCATCGTAGATCCGGATCTTGCCGAGACTATGCCAAAGAAGCTGGTTGCCCATACAGGTATGGATGCCATGACACACGCAGTTGAGGCTTATGTTTCAACAGCAAACTGCGATTATACAGACCCTCTTGCTATTCATGCAATCGAGATGATCCAGGAGCATCTTGTTAAGTCTTACAATGATGACATGGCTTCACGTGATGCTATGCACAATGCTCAGTGCCTTGCAGGTATGGCATTCTCCAATGCTCTTCTCGGAATCGTACATTCCATGGCTCATAAGACAGGTGCTGCTTTTGCTGATTACGGCGCACACATCATCCATGGTGCTGCAAATGCTATGTACCTTCCAAAGGTTATCGCTTTCAATGCAAAGGATGAGACAGCAAAGAAGAGATACGGTGTTATCGCTGATTATATGCACCTCGGCGGTTCAAACGATGACGAGAAGGTTGAGCTTCTTATCAAGTATCTCCGCAAGATGAATGATGATATGAACATTCCTCACTGCATCAAGAATTACGGCAAGGATTCATATCCTACAGAACAGGGCTTTGTTCCTGAGGAAGTATTCCTTGAGAGACTTCCAAAGATTGCTGAACTTGCCATTGGCGATGCATGTACAGGATCAAATCCCCGTCAGCCGTCTCAGGAAGAGATGGAGAAGCTTCTTAAGTGCTGCTACTATGACACAGAAGTGGATTTTTGATTTACAATTACCGGTTGATATTACATAGCGGGAAGGAGGGGGCAGTACCCCTCCTTTTTGCATGCATAATTTCTATCACATTCGAATAGAGACCATCGGGGACGGTTCTCGACGGCTAGAACCGTCCCCGGTGGATAGTCCCCGGTAAATAAAAAACACCGATTGAGGATCAAATAAATCTTCAATCGGTGTTTGCTTTTTATGTCAGAAACGGAAGAAACAGATCCGCAAGTCCAAGGAAAATAAAGAATCCCAGGACGTCTGTTGCCGTAGTAACAAATATACTGGAGGCCAAAGCAGGATCCGCGTGAAGCTTATCAAGAATAAGAGGAACCAGGAATCCGAATATTCCCGAAACCATGAGGTTTCCTATCATTGCAAGGAAAATGATGAGCCCGAGGAAAGCATTGCCATAAACCAGAGAAACTATAACTCCTGTTACAAGCCCTGTGGCAGCTCCGTCCACAACTCCGAGAAAAATTTCCTTAACAAAGGATTTCCAGTTTTCCTTGAAATCCACATCTCCGTTTGAAAGCTCACGAACCATCACGGACATAGTCTGAGTGCCTGCATTACCGCCCATTCCTGAAACGATGGTCATGGTTGCGGAGAGGGCGACCACCTGAGCTATGGTGGTTTCAAAAACCTTGACGGTGAAGGATGCAAGGAATGCGGTGATGAGGTTTACCAAAAGCCAGGGAAGACGTAAACGTGCCGATTCCCAAAGTGTGGTATCGAGACCTTCCTCAGCTGAGGTTCCTCCCAGGTGAGCGATATCCTCATCATGCTCTTCATTGATGACATCGATGATATCGTCTACGGTGATAATGCCTAGAATGGAACCCTTGCTTGAAACTACCGGGATAGCCTGCAGGTCGTACTTTGAAACAACCTGGGCAACCTCTTCCTGATCGACTTCAGGTTCAACGGAAACCACCTGGTCATCCATGATATCGCAAAGCTTTGTGTTTCTAGGCGAACTCAGAAGATCCCGTAAGTCGACGGTTCCCACCAGCTTTTTCAGACGATCCTCATCTGTTACATATATGGTTTCGATAACTTCTGTCTTTGGACCTATATCTCTG
This sequence comes from Oribacterium sp., assembly GCA_024689585.1. Classification (GTDB taxonomy): domain Bacteria; phylum Bacillota; class Clostridia; order Lachnospirales; family Lachnospiraceae; genus Oribacterium. The sequence goes on along the minus strand of JAILDF010000030.1, from coordinate 10,229 downwards.
ATGGTGTCCAGGGCTTCTGCACAGGTTCTGTCCTCACGAAGAGCGATATACTCTGTCGTCATGATACCGCCTGCACTGTCATCAGGATACTGAAGGAGGGTATGAATGATCTTTCGGTCACCGGACTTCATACGGTTAAGAAGTCTCTTACGACGGGCGATCTCCATCTCTCCAAGGATATCAACGATATCGTCCTTAGACATGTCTTCGAACATTTCAAGGAGAGTATCATCCGGAAGGTGATCTCCGATACGCTGACGTGTATCATCATCAGCTTCCTCCATGATCTCAGTCAGCTGTTCGGTATTGAGGAACTCAGGGAGCTTTTCAATGTCTTCGTCATCGAGATCATCAATCTCCTCAACGAAGTCCGCAGGCTGCATGTCCTCGTAATACTCACTGATGTCCTGTTTATTACCTTCGTCAATGAGATCCTCGAGTTCGTCCTCGTCCTCATCTTCAGGAGCTGCTTCATCGAAATCGTCGGAATCGGTATGGATGAGATTACGATCTTCGTTATCCTTTTTGTTTTCATCAGGGATGGATTCTATAAGATCAGTGAGGTTGGGTTTTGACTCTTCGGGGAACTCGGGTTCCTGATCCTCCTCCATAGCTTCAGCCTGAGCTTTCAGAAAGGCCTTTCTGCTTGCTATAGCTGCCTCATCATTAATTACAGGATTTTCTGCATCCCTGGTTTTCTGATCAGAAACAAGCTCTGTATCTTGCTTTTTCAGTTTATCCATAATGCACCTCCTGTAGTTTTAGAATCATATCCGCGAAATTTAATTTTAGTTTAAAAATCCGATTTGAGCAACTTGTTTTAATTACAAAAACTAATTGTAAATCATTGCAATACGTAGACCAGAGCCGGAGGGCATCCATTTATCCGCCGTAGCGACTCGCATATAAATGGATGCCCTCCGGCTCTTTGTTACATACATACATTGTATACAGCATTTTTTTGTATTTTTTGTTAAAATCATCACAATGTTGTTAAAAATTTATTGTTATCTCGGTGCAAAATGATTATAATTAGGACGTTGCAATAGTGGCTTAAGTATGGAGGCTTAAGATCCATAAGCTATTGCAAATTCGATAAAAACGTGTGGAGGAGATCATGTACGAAATAACCAAAGTTGAGCACTTAGTTGATAAGGACTGGCTCATGGTCGTAAAGGCACCTTTTGTTGCAAAGAAATGCGAACCCGGTCAGTTTTTGATTGTAAAGCTCGGTGAGCTTGGTGAGAGAATTCCATTAACAATTGCTGATTACGATAGAAAAGAAGGAACAATCACTATCGTATTCCAGGTAGTTGGTGCATCTACAGAAAAGATGAGTCACCTTAAGGCAGGCGACTGCTTTACAGATGTTGTTGGACCTCTCGGAAAGCCATCTGAGATGATAGATACCCCGATAGAAGAGCTGAAGAAGCAGTCTATCATCTTCATAGCCGGCGGTGTAGGAGCAGCTCCTGTATATCCACAGGTTAAGTGGCTTCATAAGCACGGAATAGAGGCAGATGTTATCCTCGGCGCAAGAAACAAGGATCTTCTTATCATGGAAGATGATCTTCGTAAGGTAGCTGCCAATGTTTACGTATGTACAGATGATGGCTCATACGGTGACAAGGGTGTCGTTACCGATATTCTTAAGAAGCTTGTTAATGAGCAGGGCAAGAAGTATACACGGTGTATCGCTATCGGACCTGTTATCATGATGAAGTTTGCATGCCTTACAACAAAGGATCTTGGAATCCCGACTATCGTTTCCATGAACCCTATCATGATCGATGGAACAGGTATGTGCGGTGCCTGCAGACTTATCGTAGGTGATGAAGTTAAGTTCGCATGTGTTGACGGACCTGAGTTTGACGGTCATCTGGTTAACTTTGACCTAGCTATGAAGCGTCAGAGGCAGTACATGGATGAAGAAGGCAGAGCTATGCTGGCTTTACAGGAGGGTTCAACACACTCCGGCGGCTGCGAAGCAGATAAATAATCGGGGAGGCACAAAATGAACAATTCTATGACAAGAGTTCCTGTTCGTGAGCAGGAGCCAAAGGTAAGAGCAAGAAATTTTGACGAAGTATGTCTTGGATATAATGATGAGGAAGCTAAGCTTGAGGCAGAAAGATGCCTTAATTGTAAGAATCCTCTTTGCATGAAGGGATGCCCTGTTTCTATTCATATTCCTGATTTTATCACTAAGGTTAAAGAGGGAGATATCGCAGGTGCTGCCGATGTTATAGCATTATCTTCTGCACTTCCTGCAGTTTGCGGACGTGTATGTCCTCAGGAAACACAGTGCGAGGGCAAGTGTGTAAGAGGCATCAAGGGTGAGCCGGTTTCCATCGGTAAGCTTGAGAGATATGTTGCCGACTGGGCAAGAGAGCATGATTATGTAGCTGCAAAACCGGGTGAGCCAAACGGCAAGAAGGTTGCAGTTATCGGTTCAGGTCCTGCAGGTCTTACATGTGCGGGAGACCTTGCTAAGCTTGGATATGATGTTACTATCTTTGAGGCATTCCATCAGGCCGGAGGAGTTCTGGTTTATGGTATCCCTGAGTTCCGTCTTCCAAAGGATCGTGTAGTTCGTCCTGAGATCGAGAACGTTAAGAAGCTCGGTGTTAAGATCGATACCAATGTTATCGTTGGACGTTCTCTCACAATTGATGAGCTTCTTAATGAGGAAGGCTTCGATGCAGTATTTATCGGATCAGGTGCAGGACTTCCTAAGTTCATGAATATTCCCGGTGAGACTGCAAACGGAGTTTATTCAGCAAACGAGTTCCTTACTCGTAACAACCTTATGAAGGCATTCCTTAAGGAAGCTGATACCCCTATCAAGGTTGGCAAGAAGGTTGTAGTTGTAGGCGGCGGAAACGTAGCAATGGACGCTGCAAGAACAGCACTTCGTCTCGGAGCTGAGGTTCATGTAGTTTACAGACGTTCGGAAGAAGAGCTTCCTGCAAGAGTTGAAGAGGTTCATCACGCTAAGGAGGAGGGAATCATCTTTGATCTTCTCCAGAATCCTGTTGAGATCTATGCTGATGAGAATGACTGGGTTAAAGGCGTAAAGATCCAGAGAATGCAGCTTGGAGAGCCTGATGCATCAGGACGCAGAAGACCTGAAGCTATCCCCGGTGATGTATATGATCTTGAGTGTGATATGGTTATCATGTCTCTCGGAACATCACCTAACCCTCTTATCAAGCAGACAACAGAGGGACTTGATACAAACAAGCATGGCTGTATCATAGCTAAGGAAGAGAACGGTGAGACTTCCAAGAAGGCTGTATTTGCCGGCGGTGATGCTGTTACCGGTGCCGCTACAGTTATTCTCGCAATGGGCGCAGGAAAGGCTGCTGCAAAGGGAATTGATGATTTCCTTAACGGCAGAAGCTGATATTTAGTCATAAAACAATCATTAAAAGGATCTCCAAAGTTCAATGGAGTTTAAAAGTGTTGTTTAGGGTCAGACGTTGATGTCTGGCCCTTTTTTTGGGGTCTGACCCCCTTACAGAATTCTTAATTGACCTTCCTTAGATGCCTGAGATAGTGGTTTGAGATTTCTACCGGGGACGGTTCTCACCGGTGAGATCCATCCCCGGTGGAAAATTATGTGCTACATCAAGGAAGTACTTCCTTAAATGCAAGTAACCCCTTTTGCCATGATAAGGTAAAATTTAACAATTATTTTAATATAATGTTATTTTTATTTATATAGTGTCGATGAAGTAAATGTAATAGATTTGAAATCCCTGTTTAACAGGGTATCAATAAGTGAATCTCAGACCAAAAATAATTTTGAAAGGAATTGATCATGGACACAAAAGGAAAGAATCTCGGCATTCACGGATTGAAATTCACAGTAATTTTATCGCTTTTTATTTCATGTCTGCTGACTGCATTAGGCGTTGCTTTATTCTCTATAATGGGAACTATAAACAATAACTCTGAACAGGCTGCGGCGTATCGCAATCGACTTGAGACGGACGTGATGGAAAAATTAAAGCAGGAGACTGAAACTGCCATCAGTGTCGTAGATCAGATTCACCAAAGAGAGCTTGCAGGTGCGTTTACTGAAGAAGAAGCAAAGGAATATGCTGCGGATCTTGTACGTAATATGAAGTATGATGATGGCAGCGGATATTTCTGGGTAGATACTTATGAAGGCGTTAACGTAGTATTGTTAGGAAGAGATACAGAAGGTCAGTCAAGATGGGATTCAGTGGATCCTAACGGAAACTATTTCATTCAGGAAATGATCGCCAACGGTAAAAAGGAAGGCGGCGGATATACAAACCTTATGTTTGCAAAGCCTAACGAGACAGAACCTCTTCCGAAAATCAACTATACCTGTGCTTATGAGCCTTATCAGTGGGTTATAGGAACCGGTGTATGGGTAGATGATCTTGATGAAGCCAGTGCAACATATATGAAGAGGTCTGCAGAGGCTATATCAAGTACCATAAGAAATATGATTATCTTTATCATTATCTGGTTTGTGATACTTTTCGTTGTTGCCATGGCAATTGGAGGTCAGATAGTAGGACCTATCCAAAAGGTTACAGCAGTAGCTGAAAGAATAGCTGTTGGCGACCTTGATGTTAAACTTGATATAAAATCCAAGAACGAAGTAGGTGTGCTTGCTGATTCTTTCGGGAAAACCATTGAACAGATTCAGAATTATCAGGGCTATATAGATGAAATATCCAATGCTCTTTCGGAAATTTCCGATGGTAATCTGAGAGTAAAGCTTACAAAGCAGTATGTAGGTCAGTTCGCAAAAATCAAGACCAACATGGATAAGCTTATAGACCACCTTAATACCACATTAGGCGAGATCAATTCAGCAGCGAATAATGTAAACCGTGGTGCAGAGCAGGTATCATCCGGTGCTCAGGCATTGGCACAGGGTGCTACAGAGCAGGCTTCCTCTATCCAGGAGCTTTCAGCTACCATGAATGATATATCCACGAAGGTAAAAGATACGGCAGATATGTCAAAAGCCGCTCTGGATCTTACAAGCTCTGTAAGTGATGATATGAAAACCAGCAATTCCAAGATGGAAGAGATGTCCCATGCTATGGAAGAGATCGTTGAAAGATCTAACGAGATTTCAAAGATCATCAAGACTATCGATGACATCGCATTCCAGACCAATATCCTTTCTCTTAATGCTGCTATTGAGGCTGCAAGAGCCGGCCAGGCAGGAAAGGGATTTGCGGTTGTTGCTGATGAGGTAGGAAACCTGGCTAAGAAATCACAGGAAGCAGCTCAGAATACAGCTGCCCTTATCGAGCAGACTATCGAAGCTGTACAAAAGGGTGGAGAGATAACCGCTCAGACTGCTGAGTCCATTACATCTGTTTCCAATGGTGCAAAGAAGATTACAGATCTTGTAGATCATATCTCTGTTGCTTCAGGAGAACAGGCTGACGGCATTAGACAGATCACACTTGGAATCGATCAGATTTCTTCTGTAGTTCAGACCAATGCAGCAACTGCAGAGCAGAGTGCGGCTGCCAGTGAAGAAATGACCAGAATGGCTAAGAGCCTTAGCGATGAGGTTGGCAAGTTTACACTTGCATAATACTAAAATTATTTTCAGCCGGGACATAGGTCCCGGCTGTTTTTGGACTTGTCCACCGGGGACGTTTCTCGCCGGCGAGAACCGTCCCCGGTGGATTTCTGTATGGCATGTAGTCAACAGGAATGTGTCTGCTTAGCAGACCTTCGGCTCAATGGTGATATGGTGAGAAAAACCTACTGCTACCTGATTGGTTAATGTTGACTAACGTCTGATTACAGTAAGATAATTCTAAGGCTAAGACAGTAAATTAATTGATCATTTTGGGAGTTATCATGACATTAACACCGGGATTTATTATAAATGGAATCATTCTGGGAATAGGGCTGGCTATGGATGCTTTTTCGGTATCCATGGCAAATGGTTTGAAAGATCCAAATCAGAAACCGGGAAAGATGTGCCGTATCGCAGGCTGTTTTGCATTTTTCCAGTGGTTTATGCCGATGATCGGATGGGTCTGTGTCCATACAGTTGTATTGTATTTCAAATCCTTTCAGGCTTTTATCCCCTGGATTGCACTGATACTTCTTTCCTATATCGGAGGGAATATGATCTATGAAAGTATTCTGGAGGGAAAAATCGGTGAGGATTCAGAAGCAACCGGTGAAGATGAGATACTTTCTTCAAGCACTCTTATCTTGCAAGGTATAGCAACTTCCATAGATGCTCTGTCGGTTGGCTTCACAATTTCAGAATACCATCTTCTTGAAGCATTTATCACTGCTGTCATCATTGCCGTAACAACTTTTATCATTTGTATCATTGGTCTCAAGATAGGCAGAACAGCCGGAAGATTTCTCAAAAACAAAGCAGGTATTTTCGGAGGCGTTATTCTTATAGGTATCGGAATAGAGATATTTGTTTCTCATTTCTTTTAGTTTGTAATATAGCCGCTAAATTGATATGATAATATTGTCATAAAAAATAGAGTTTCTGACTTTTTTATTTCGGTGATCGGAGAACATTATGGCAATATCAGAAAATTTTGCAACAAACGATAAAAGCAGAGTTCCCATAAAAGAAGGCACAGACAGTCTTCCTGTTATTTGTTATGAGGATAATCTTGAACAGATAGAGATACCCTGGCATTGGCAGAATGCTTTTGAAATAGGCATAGTGATGTCAGGAGAGGCAATAATCGGTGTGGAGGCTGAACGGTTTCCGTTAAGTAAAGGCCATGGCTATTTTATCAATGCCGGAACATTGAACACCTGCGTCCATCATCCGGATAATACGGGTGAATGCAGCATTCGTTCGATTGTTTTCTCGCCGACACTTGTGGGAGATCCGAATGATGGCCTGTTCTATGACAACTACGCCGCGCCCATCATTACAAACAATGCGTTAAAAGGCTTTGCTCTTAATAAGGACGAGGCCTGGCAGAAGGAGACCCTGCGTCTTGCGGAACAGTGCTGGAGAAGCTGCCTCGAATGTGATGAAGCCATAGAATCCGGGGTCAGGGACATTGTGTCCCAGATGATATTCCTGTTATCATCACATTGTGATTCTGAGACAAGAGCGGTGTCGCCTAAGGATATAAGAGATTCGGACCGCATAAGGATGATGCTTGATTATATCGATCATCATTACAAAGAGGATATAAATATCTCTGTGTTATCGGAACATGCTGAGATCAGTGAATCTGAGACCATGAGATGTTTTCATAATATGCTCGGAACCACTCCCATCCAGTACCTGAAGAACTATCGGATAAGGAAAGCCGCTGAACTTCTCAGAATTTCGGAAGAGAAGATAGTAGACATAGCTATAGACTGTGGTTTTCAGGATATGAGTTATTTCGCAAAAACCTTCAGGGAGGCAAAGGGAATAACCCCTACGGACTTCAGGGAAAAGTATAAAACGAAGGCTTGATCAGTCATGGAATCAAAGACAGCAGCTTACCTAACCATATATACAAATCTAAGGCAGCAAATAATAAACGGTGATTTTAAGACCGGAGACAAGCTCCCCTCAAAGAGAGTGTTTGCGGAAGTGACCGGAACCAGCGTCATAACAGTAGAGCACGCCTATGATCTGCTTCAGGATGAAGGCTACATCGAAGCAAGCCAGAGGCGGGGGTATTTTGTGACCTACACTTCAGAAGATTCCTTTCCTGTCGGGGAGGAAATGGACATAGGCATTAACGAAGAGGGGGCTGCCACAGACAAGTACGAAGAAAGCATTGAAACCTTTTCATTTCCGGGATTTGCAAGAACGGTCAGGCATGTCTTATCAGTCTACGGCGAAAGGATACTGGAGAAATCCCCCAATGAGGGTTCATTGCTTTTGAGAGAAAGCATTAGCCGCTATATCAAAAGAAGCAGAGGTATACACGTAGAAAGCGACCAGGTTATAGTCGGAGCCGGAGCGGAATATCTGTATGGGCTGATAGTTCAGATGCTGGGCAGGGATAAACTCTACGGAGTGGAAGATCCTTCTTATGAAAAGATCAGAAGTATTTATAAGGCAAACGGAGCCGCCTGTGATCTTTTGAAGCTCGGATCAAGAGGTATACATACCAGTGAACTGAAGAGAACTTCAGCTCAGGTACTTCATGTCACTCCATTTGACAGTTACCCCAGCGGAGTTACCGCAACCGCCGGAAAAAGACAGGAATACATCGCCTGGGCAAAAAACAGAGGTGCCATCATAGTGGAAGATGACTATGCTTCGGAATTCTCAACCTCCACAAAATCCGAGGACACACTGTTTTCCCTTGAGCCCCTGCGTACAGTCATCTATATCAACACCTTCACCAAAACCATTTCACCTTCGATCCGCATAGGCTACATGCTGCTCCCAAAGGAGCTTTCCCCGGAACTGAAAAGCAGGATTTCCTTTTATTCCTGCACAGTCCCGACCTTCGACCAGTACGTCCTTGCCGAATTCCTGAACAGCGGCGACTTTGAAAGACATATAAACCGCGTAAGAAGAAAGCGCAGACAGGCGAATAAAGTGATATAATAGAAACGTTCGATGTATTTTCTGACTAAAAAAGCCAATGAGGAGAATACAAGGGATGGGTGCCTAGGCTTGCGAGACTTATCAGCGTTTCGTAAGAAATGCTGATGCCACCAGCCGGCGAGGCTGTTTCGGCGTAAGCCGAAATCAAACGAAAATGCCAGCGCGTAGCGCATTTCAATGGCATTTTCTCCTTATATCTCGTGGGCCGGCGCACGTCCCTTGTATTTTCCGGAGTAGAGGGAGGAAACCCATGGGATTATTTAAGAACTTAAAAGCGACGCACTTCTTCTGGACGATAAGCAATGAATTCATTCATCTGCTGACCATAGCCGGCCTTATCTGCGCAGTAGACCAGATGGTAAAAAGCGCCATCGACACTGAACCGGAAAGCAATTTCCCCCGGGAAATGCCGCATACCAAAGGCTACGTAAAGATCATGCGTGCTCATAATCCCGGATTTTCCAGAGGACACCTGGGAAAATATCCGGAACTGGTAAAGACACTTTCGGTAGCAGCTGTAGGATTTCTTGCAGGAGGTCTGCAATACCTGACAAATTATTATCCGGGTAAATATAAGCTGAGAAAGCTTGGCATGGCCATCGTAATCGGGGGCGCTCTTTCCAATGTCCTCGACCGTATAGTCAACGGAAAAGTCACAGATTATATGAATATCAGAGTATCGGGGCTTAAATCCCTGATAGTAAACATTGGCGACATCGCCATTTACGTGGGAGGCATAATCTACACTATTGCTGCACTCTTTGGAGAAGAATAGTAAAGATAGGAGACGGAGCTCATACATTTAAATGCGTTGAGCCGAGTCTTGAATAATCAAAATTGTGCCATCGGGGACGGTTGAGAACCGTCCCCGATGGCACTTGTCAGTTTCCCCCTGGTTTGTTATAATATCGTTTGCTGTTTAAAAGGTCAGGGGCGTACTATGCCTTTTTGACCCCAGTAAATTTTTATGGTAAAAGGAAGATATTCCAATGAACAACAAGCTTAAAGCAGCTCTTGGTCTGCTCCTGATACTGGCTATAACAGCCGGTTTCTGTTTCCTGGGAGTGAACGGCGCAAGAGACATTAAACTCGGTCTCGATCTGAACGGTGGTGTATCCATAACCTATCAGACCGTTGAACCAAACCCGACTGCGGAACAGATGTCCGACACTATTTACAAGCTTCAGCTGAAGGCCCAGGGCTATTCAACAGAGGCTCAGGTTTATCAGGAAGGATCAAACCGTATAAACATTGACATTCCGGGTGCAACCGATGCCAATGAGATTCTCGCTGAGCTCGGTGAGCCTGGTACACTTCAATTTGCCGACGTTCAGGGTAATGTACTTCTTACCGGTGATGATGTTAAGAATGCTTCAGCCGGAATGACCAACAACAATGGTACAAATGAGTATATCATTCAGCTCACATTTACTGATGAAGGTGCAAAGAAGTTTGCTGATGCCACAGCCAACAACGTAGGCAATCCGCTGTTTATCATTTATAACGATAATGTTATTTCAGCTCCTACGGTTCAGGAAGCAATCTCCGGAGGACAGGCTTCAATCACAGGAATTTCCGACTATGATGAGGCAACAAGAATAGCATCTACCATCCGTATCGGTGCCCTTCCTTTACAGCTTACAGAGCTCCGTTCCAATGTTATCGGTGCTAC
>JAILDF010000163.1 GCA_024689585.1 Oribacterium sp. | reverse complement strand
TAACCTTCGGAGCTCTGCTCCATGAAGATTGCAACTGGCTGGCCTTTCGGCCCCTGTAGTTTTGCGTCGCCGGATTTCTCCGGGTTTGCCCAACTAAGATCTAGGTTGGATCTTAGTTTAAAGAGAAGCGAACCGTTTTTTAGTTCCTTTCTTTTCTCATCTCCTCTTTACAATTCTAATTATACTCTAAATTATTTAAATTGCAATAACTTTAGTTAAAATTAATAAATTAATTTCTGTTTTTAATTTGTTTTGCCATATACAATTTTTAACTTATGCCATAAAAATCTTATCTAGCATTAAGTATCCTTATTTAATTACCATCTAAACTTCCTTAAATCCCTTCCAATACCAAAGCATTCCCTTACCATGTTGTTAGGAAGGTACCAGGGCACTGTATATGCTGCTATCCCGCAAACTTCGTTTTCCGTATATCTTTTTGCCAGATGAATGCCCCGGAAGACATGGAAATTGTTTGTTACTATGCCTATCCTTAATGTATTATTCATTGGTGATCTATCCATTATCTCTTTAGAAAACAATATGTTTTCTACTGTATCTCTGGCTTCTGTTTCAGCGATGATTCGCTCAGGATCAATACCTCTTGAAATAAGATATTCCCTTCCCCCGTCTCCTTCACTGACAGTCTCATTCGCCCCTTTTCCGCCGGATACAATACAGATAGTATCCGGATTCTTTATGAGATAGTCGTACGCTGCATCAAGTCTGAATCTGTAGATCGTACTCGGAGTTTCACCTTTCATCTGCGCACCAAGGACAATTATATAGTCAAGATCATCTCCACCTTTATCATTGAAGTGACTTGCCATAGCAACAAAGCAGACGGTAAAGAATATTGCCGTTAGTCCGATTGTAAGGTAACCTGCACATCTTATCCCAAAGGGGATCTTAATCCACCTACCATTGCCTGAAAGATAGAATAAAAGTCCGAAAACAATTGCGCTGAATATCCATATCAAAAATGAGAATGTGCCACTTCCGACCATATAGATACTGACAGAGTAGATGAGACTAAGAAACATGAATGCCAGAAACAAATATCTTATATAGTTCATTACAAATTTTATCCTGTATTCCCCGAGAGTATTTCCCTTTATTGAGCCTGTCCTTCAGCAGCCATCTCTTTATTGATCGTGTCTTCACTTGCGGCCATTGCTTTCAGCGTCATATCAAGGAGTTTATCAAGCTCCCAGCCAAGCTGTTCTGCGCCTCTCTCTATTACTTCCCGGGAACATCCGGCGGCAAAACCCTTGCTCTTATACTTCTTTTTCAGGGACTTTAATTCCATGTCCTTTGTGCTCTTTGATGGTCTCATAAGTGCTGCAGCCCAGATAAGACCTGTAAGTTCATCCGCAGCAAACAGAACCTTCTCCATTTCATGTATAGGTTCCACGTCTATGGTTACACCGCATGGTACAGTAATCCCATATCCATGTGAGCATACGGAATGGATGATACCTTCATCTACCCCGCCTTCCCTTAGTAAAGATACAGCCTTAAGACAGTGTTCCTCCGGGTACAGCTCAAAATCTATGTCATGGAGGAGGCCTACGACGCCCCATCGATCTTCTTCATCATCGTATCCAAGTTCTTTTGCATACCACCTCATAACAGCTTCCACGGTCAGTGAATGCTGGATATGGAACGGATCCTTATTGTATTTTTTAAGTAGCTTAAAAGCCTCTTCTCTTGTTATCATTTTTTCTATCCCCTTCCTTACAGTTCCAAATGCTGTCTTATATCTACGTTTTCCTGTTTAAGCTCCGAATCAAGATAATCGAAACTCTTCGGAACTACCTTTATCAGATTCATGGCATCAGGCAGTTTCCTGATAGCTTCAACCGGAATCTTCTTATACTCAAGAATCTTCAAGTACTCATCTGAAAAAGGTTCTATCATCCAAGCTTTACCCTGTACCTGAAGTCCCTTCAGATTTCCGAAGCCATCATACACATCAAAAATAGCAATGCTGACATTCTTATTATCTTTTAAAGCCTTAAATTTAAGTCCGCCTTCCGACAGAAAGTAAAATGATCTGTCTATGTAGTTATATTCGATCGGAGTACATCTTACAAAACCGTCCGCAGCCGTAGCCAGTGCACAGGTCTTTCGATTACATATAAAGGATTCTATCTTTTCCTTCAGTTTCTCCGGTTCAAGTTTAACTGAATCAGCATCCTTTTTTATCCAGTAATTTGCCTGTTTGTCATAGTCAAGTTCCCACATTGTATTCATCCTTTTTCTAAAGAAAGAATCTATAGAATATTCCCATTCTTTATATTCTTCTGAAGTATCTTATCAGTCACTTCTTCATAAAGCTTCTCTGAACCAAGCTTTGTCTTTTTCTGTCTCCCGTAAACCTTATCAGCTGTAGCCTTATGTTCTCTCCAGTCTCCGCCATCATTACTTTCATTCAGTAAAAGCGGCTGCAGGTTATCCATTGCATGTGCAAATCGTGATTCAGGAGTTTCATAGGCTTCAAACTCGTCAAATAGAGAAACAAGTTCCTTTTTCTGATCTTCCGGCAGAATTGAGAATATACGTTCTTTAGCCTTATCCTCTCGCTCTTTCTGAGTCTTAAGACCTTCTTCATCATAGGCATAGGTATCGCCCGCATCTATTTCAACCACATCATGGATAAGACACATTAGCATGGTTTTTGCTATGTCTATTGGCTCATTTGAATACTCTTTTAACAGATATGCCATTATTGCCATATGCCAGGCATGTTCTGCATCATTCTCTTTTCTCCCATGCCCTGAAAGGCTGGTCTGTCTGAATACGTTCTTTTCTTTATCGATCTCAAGAGAGAATTCCAGTTGTTTTTTCAAACGATCATCCATTTAAAAATCACCCCTTCATTGTTTAAACTGGCACCTTTTACTTATCTGAATCCTTTCCGAACTTCTGCCCTTGTAATGAGTTCCGATGCTTCCTTAAAGGCAGCTTTCAGATACTCTTCCTGCCATTCTTTCCCAGCCTTTTCTTCCTTCTTTATCTCATTCCATGCTTCACGGAGTTCTTCTTCAGAAGCATATTTCATATCGCCGAATACATGAGGATGTCTTCTCAGCATCTTTTCTGATACGGTCTTAGCGATGTCATCAAAGGTGAAGAGACCTTCCTCTTCAGCCATTACTGCATGAAACATTACCTGGAGAAGTAGGTCCCCAAGTTCTTCTTTCAGGTTTTCCGGATCTTTGGTTTCTTCCAGAATGTTGATCCCGCAGATCACTTCAGAAGCTTCTTCAATACAGGCCGCTTTCAAACTTTCATGAGTCTGTGCCTTGTCCCAGGGGCATCCATTTTCGCTTCTTAATGTTTTTACTATATCTTTTAATCTTTCAATCTCTGTCATAAATGGTTCACCTTCACTCAAAGCATGAAGCAAAAGAAGTCAGTATGTTATTTAAGGGCCATGCCATCCTTAAATGCGTTTCCAACTACATTACCAAGGCCAATATAGGTATTATTACAAGGATCAAAAGTAATTGGCTTTAATTTCTTGGGATCAATCTTTCCATCAGAGATCACACTTTCATCGGCAGAAACATTTACTATTTCACCGATAAGGATTCCATCATTAAAACTCTTAACATTACATTCAAGTGCCATAGGAAGTTCATCAATAAGTGGCGCATTCACATACTCACTCTTTGTTGCATGGAATCCGGCCTTCTCAAATTTGTTTGGAATCTTTCTTCCCGACTCGATTCCAACATAGTCGCAGGCTGCGACATAATCTTCTGTTGCCATACTGACTGTAAATGCTTTTGTAATATTGAAATTATCAGTTGTCTTGTGCTCAGAAAGGCTGATAGTTATTTCCTTAAAGTCTGTCGTTATTCCCCAGGCTGCATTCATGGCATTGGGAACACCGTTCTCATCATAGGTTCCTATGATAAGGACCGGCTGTGGTAACATAAGTGGTTTAGCTCCAAAATTAACTCTGCTCATAGTTTTTCTCCTCGCAAGTATGCTGACAATACGCTTTCTTTACTATAGCACATGGCTCTTTGTCGTATCTATGACAACAAACTTAGAATAATATTTATAGTATTCCTAGCCGGTTCGATAAGATATACGTGGCAAAATGATATAAATAAGCATCATCCAGATTCTTTTGTTTTTTAAATATGGAGATTTTTCATGAGTGAGGAAGAGTTAAAAAGACAGCTTTTGGAAGCAGCGGGTATTTCCGTTTGGTCTCAGGAGAGCAATCCTATAGAAACAGGCGTGAAAATAACCAGTTTGGCACAATATCTAAAAAATAAACCGGAAACGGAGCAGCGTGCGATAATCAATGAAATCAGGATTAGTGGAATAGAAAAAGCTATAAAATGGCTATAAAAAGTCCCGTATGATTCGTCCTCACGGTGAGGATGAATCATACGGGACTTTTCAAGTTACTTTATGGTTTACGTTAACTGATCACCGTCATAAACCACGATTTACCACTTGGATCCCGATGCAGATAAATAAGTCTCTGCTGATTATTAACGATCAGCTTGCATTGATATACCAGATCATTGCTTGTCACGAATACCCCATCTGGCATAGTCCTTGTCTCATGGCCGGATAGATCTGTGTAGCCTTTTATTGTATAGTCTGCTCTTTCACCGTCATTATTGGTAAATCGAAGTCTTATCGGTATTATTGTACCATCGGTATTATGCTGAAGAATCACATCTACAGGAAATCGCTTATTCATTTTAACCCCCATTCAACAAACATAAGTTCTGACACTATTATACTCCGAAAATTTTTCATTTCAAGAACTAATGTTTTGGAAATGAAGATCCTAACAAGTAAGGCGGCGTACTCATGACATTTTCGCAAATCAGCCGCTATTTATCAGGCTTATTTATCTATTGCATATTCCTGTTATATAAGACACAAAGCAAGCAAAATCGCCTATACGCTTCCTGTAATCTCCAAGCTGTGACCTCCATGAAGCATCACCACCCTCATTCTCTACTATTCTTGCAAGAGTATTAAGAGAAGTGATCACAACATTATGCGCCTGAGTCCGTCCATCGTCAGCATCCATCTTTTCTTCTGTACTCATGGTTTCCCACTGATTTCTTATATATGTATATCTGGCTGCACGATCAATGAATTCTTTCCAGAATTCATCCTTATCTTCCAGCTTACATAGAGAAATGCTTTCTACCAGTTTAGAATAAATCTGCATGCACTCTTCTATTGTGATGATGTTTCCTGCTTCGTGTTTTAAATATGCTTCGTATGTATTCATATATTATTTGTATCTCCTGAATGTAACCTCAATAGACTATAAATCGCTTCTTTAATAAGATATGAATAAAAAAAATCTGTTATTGGTTTCTGAAGTCAGTTGCTGAAATCAAACCATATTGAGACTCAGAATTCATCACGGCTCTTTTTATTGCCTCGCTCATAACCAGAGCTGCATAGGAACCCACCAGATCCTGGTCGGCATCAAGGTTTCCTACGGAAACAGCATATATACTGTCACCGTCTGCACTTGTATGTACCGGTCTTATAGAACGGGCATAACCGTTATGAGCCATTCCTGCAATTTTGCAGAGCTGGGATTTATTGAAGGATGCATTACTGATCACAACTCCTATTGTTGTATTCCCAGTAAACTTGTTTTCCTTGGAAGATATATCCTGAGCCATATACTCCAACGTATCTCTGAATCCCTGCTTATCTTCAGTGAGAAGTCCGGCAAGTTTCTCCCCTGTTCTCCAATCGTATATATCCCCAAGAGCGTTAACGGCTACAACAGCACCGATTTTTAATTCACCTATCTCGATAGCATAACTTCCTATACCTGATTTCATAGCGGTTTCCATGCCTGCTATCTTTCCTACTGATGCACCGCATCCTGCTCCGAAATTACCATCTCTATAGTTAGGTGTTTCACATGCAAGCTTAGCAGCCTCATAACCCATTTTAGAATCCGGTCTCACTGTACTGTCGCCTACCGAGAGATCATATAGATCGGACTGAACAACCAGTGGAACCCTGGCATAACCTGTATCATATCCTATATCGTTCTTTTCAAGATATTCCATGACACCATTAGCTGCCTCCAAGCCGAATGCGCTTCCTCCCGCCAGTACAATTGCATGAATTTCCTGCATCGCCGCAAGAGGATCCAACATCTCTGATTCACGTGAAGCAGGTCCACCACCACGAACATCAAGTCCTGCAGGCATCCCTTCTTTACTGATAAAAACAGTAAGACCTGTTCCTGCCTCTTTATTCTCTGTTTGTCCTATATTTATATCCCCGATCTCCGTCACAGGAATTTCCCTATATGCTGTAGATCCCGAATCGTTATGAATTTCATCACTTTGCTGATTCTCCGGCAGAAGCGTTTTGGAAGAATCTGTTGATTTGGTATTATCTTCACTCTTAGTTGTTTGCATCGATAAAGCAATTTCAGACTTGCTTTCTGCCATATTAGGTACTTCCAATGCACTGTCGCATCCTGAAACCATCAATAAAAACGCAAGAATACAGCTGAATAATAATGTGTCAATGATTGCTTTTTTTCTTCTCATCTTATTCGTCCCTCCACTATCTATTTCAGCGCCGCACTCAGACTATTAGGTATCCCCCTCGGCCCTCTGACCGCATATATCCCATAATCTTCTTTTAATACGTTAAATGTAAACTTATGAGGCGCATATCTCTTTTCAAGTTTTATCTTCATAAGCGCCGTTATCTTCAGGTTTTTATCCTCATAATCATACGGGATATCTGTTTCTATAACCTTACACTTATATAGGATTGCTGAGACCGGAGCTCCAACGTACATAAAAACAGTATCCCCCTTTATTATCCCGGCACCCTGCTTCCATTCGATTTCTTTTGCATCATCAAAAGCATGTTCAATGTCATAGTACTTCGGGTTAGCGGGAACGATCCATTCTTTTGACGGTCTGTATTTATCTTTCTTCTTTTTCGATGCAGTATTTAGGAAGCTTGCATCTATCATATGGCACACTTCCTTAAACGGAACAGTACCATCAAGAAGTATGGTTATCCAGCTCATCTTATTCATGTGATATCCCGGAAGATACCCGTCCTGTTGCATAAGTATGTCTCTAAGCATCAGTTCATCGATTTTAACATCAATAATATCAACCGGTTCTGAGCCTGAAAGACCAAGCTTATCTGAATTAACATCCATGACTATTGCGAACCATTTTTGGTTGTCATCATGCCTGAAAACAGCATAGTCCGGATACCTCTTCCATAAGTACTCAGGAGAAGCTTTATATTTTTCTTTTATATATTCTATTACTTTATCTCGTGTAGCTGTCATGGTTCATTATCCTTTTCTAAAATTAGCGCATTTCCTGACAGCCTTTCCTTAAGCATAGTATTTCTCTTACTGACTGTCACATTCCTCACCGCGTAGGAAAGCGCCTTCTTAGTTCCAACAAGAACAAGGATCTTCTTTGCACGAGTGATCCCTGTGTAGATAAGATTCCTCTGGAGCATGATGTAATGGTTCATTAGGATAGGCATAACAACGATTGGATATTCTGAACCCTGTGCCTTATGTATGGTTGTGGCATATGCATGGACAAGCTCGTCAAGTTCAGTAACATCGTACTCTACTATGTGACCATCGAAATCAACTTTGAGGGTCCTGTCTGTATCATTTACAGACTCAATGATACCGATGTCTCCGTTAAAGACTTCCTTGTCATAATTATTCTTTACCTGCATCACCTTGTCGTTTGCCCTATAGATATAACCACTACGGTGAAGACTAGGCTTCGGCATGGTGACTTTGCCCCTATCCTTAATGAAGATCTCTTCCTCTGCCGGATTAAGTGCCTCCTGAAGTGAAAGGTTTAGGCTTGTGGCTCCGACAACTCCTCGCTGCATTGGAGTAAGCACTTGTATCTGCGAAGGCTCCACATGGTAGTATTTCGGAAGATTGTTCTTAACAAGCTTAACGATCTCACCGGAAACTGCCTCGGCATCCTCATTCTGGATAAAGAAGAAATCCGTATCCTTTCCGTTACTTATGTCCGGCATCTTACCATCATTAATCCTATGGGCATTCATGATGATACGGCTTGTCTGCGCCTGTCTGAAGATCCGGGTTAGTCTTATGACAGGAAATGCCATGGAATCTATGATGTCACGAAGGACATTTCCGGCTCCAACCGATGGAAGCTGGTCTATATCACCAACCATTATGAGCCTCATGGTTTCCGGGATTGCTTTAAGCAATGAGTTCATAAGGATAATGTCTATCATTGAGCACTCATCGATAATAAGAACATCACCTTCAAGCGGATTTTCCTCATTCTTCTGATATCCTTCAGGTGGTTTAAATTCAAGGAGTCTGTGGATGGTCTTTGCTTCCATACCTGTTGCTTCAGTCATCCTTTTTGCCGCACGTCCTGTAGGAGCTGCGAGAAGGATCCTTAAACCGTATGCCTTGAATGCTGAAATGATACCATGAGTAGTTGTGGTCTTTCCTGTTCCGGGCCCGCCTGTAAGCACCATGACTTTTGCAGTGGCAGCCTTTCGTATGGCATCTGCCTGTATGTCATCATAAGACATTCCCGTGATCTTCTCTATGGCACCAACATCAACTGATAATTCATTGTTTCCGGTCTTCTTCCTTGCCTCAGTGAGCCTTGCATAAAGCCTATCTCCCGCCGGTGAATCACTAAGCTTCTTAAGTCTTGATGCAACGCCTATTTCTGCATAGTAAAAAGGCGGAATGTATATCGGGATAATGCTGTTTCCGTCAGCATCTGTCTTTACAATGCTTTGTTCAAGGATCAGCTCTTCCTTCTTTATCATATCATCAAGAGTAAATATGACTGTTTCTTCTGATGCCTCAAGAAGTTCCTTTGCCCTGTCTATGAGTTGCCATCTTTCAGCGTATACATGGCCATCATTAGAAAGCTCTGACAAGGTATACATCAGGCCGCTTCGGAGACGCACATAGGACTCTTTCCCAAAGCCAAGCTTCATTGCGATCTGGTCCGCCGTTTTAAAGCCTATGCCCCAGATATCATCCGCAAGCCTGTATGGATTCTCCTTCATGACCGAAATACTTTCATTGCCGTATTGCTTAAATATTTTTGCTGCATAGGAGGTGCTGACCTGGTGATCCTGAAGAAACAGCATGATATTCTTTATCTCTTTCTGTTTCTGCCAGGATTCAGCAATCATCTGGATACGCTTGGTGCCGATTCCTTCAACCTCTATAAGAAGTTCAATGTTGTCTTCGATGACAGTAAATGCATCTATACCAAATCTTCTGACGATTCTTTGTGCAAACTTCGGCCCTACGCCTTTTATAAGTCCGGAGCCGAGATATTTTTCCATGCCGTAGACAGTTGCGGGAAGTGTCTCCTCCCAGGTTTCCGCCATAAACTGTTTACCGTACTTAGTGTCGACCTTCCAGTTTCCATGCACCAAAAGAACTGATCCCACATTGACATCAAGCATGTTGCCAATGACTGTGACCAGTTCCGTATAATCCTTTACCTTGCACTTAAGTACCGAATACCCGTTCTCAGGATTCTGATATGTTATTCTCTCTACTACACACCTGACCTTCTGCATTGTTGATTTCCAGCCCGTAATTGTCTCTGCATCATGTTATAGGCTGAAAATCAACAATCAAATATCTCTTCCATAATCATTACACTATCAAGAAAGGTTCTAAATTCATTGTATTTTAGCCCATATGTAGTTATATGCGTTATTTTACTTTTTCCTTTTTTTACTATCTATCTTTTTTACACTATCTTTCATAGCTTCGTTAGCCTCTTCATCCCAGACCGTCCTCTCCGGTCCAAGAGTACCGTACATTGTGTTTTCAAAAGAGTAAGTCATATTTCCGGTTCTTATCAGCCTTTCATTTTCAATATCTTCTGAAAATGAGCCCAGTCGATTATATATCTCCTGTGTGATTTCGTAATTGTACTGCTCCCGACCTTCGCGACTGGTGTATATTATCTCTGCAAAGTACCGGTTCTTGTCTTTGTCATGGTAAGCAGTCCAGTTATTGCCTTGCTTTTTATTCACGGACTACTCCTTCCTAAAAGAATATGTCCTGATATGATTCTTAGCATCAGCACCTGACTCAAAATACCTTAGAAGTATCTCTGCACATGCCCGGGAATCGCTGTCGGCCTGATGGTGATTAAGGCATATCCCATAATGATCACACAGGACATTAAGCTTATGACTAATGCCAGGAAGCAGCCTTCTTCCCATCTGAACGGTACACATATATCTGACGTATGGTTTCCATTCAATTCCATATCCCTCAAGGCAGTGTTTCAGAACTCCAAGATCAAAGACAGCATTATGCGCCACAAGCATTCCACTGCTCATAATGGGTTCGATCCTTTCCCAAACCACAGGGAAGTTAGGCGCATCCTTTACTGACTGTTCACTTATTCCTGTCAGCTGTACGTTAAAATAGTCAAATGACTGCTCGGGATTCACCAGAGTATAGTATTCTTCAGTAATCTTTCCATCCTCA
>JAILDF010000162.1 GCA_024689585.1 Oribacterium sp. | reverse complement strand
TAACCTTCGGAGCTCTGCTCCATGAAGATTGCAACTGGCTGGCCTTTCGGCCCCTGTAGTTTTGCGTCGCCGGATTTCTCCGGGTTTGCCCAACTAAGATCTAGGTTGGATCTTAGTTTAAAGAGAAGCGAACCGTTTTTTCTGGTTCCTTTCTTTTCTCATCTCCTCTTTGCAATACTAATTATACTATAAATTATTTAAATTGCAATAACTTTAGTTAAAATTAATAAATTAAATTCGGTTTTTAATTTGTTTTCGTATATTCTGTTATTAATATATTTAGTCTGCTTAACCGTTTGCTTGTATCCTAATCCCATAATTAAGACAATTTCAGTATATTTTTACCCAAATTATCGGCTACATTTAAATAGTGCCGGTAACATTAGGATACCCCCCTCATTTCTTCTCATATCCGGTTATCATTGTCATCACAAAGCAAAATACTGTAGCCCATGCAAAAAATTTATGCCATTTCATAAATACTTGTTTCCTTTCCTTATCTTTGTTCCATTTCTCTATCTTTACTTCATCACCCGAATGGACATACCTGATCTGGTCGCCCATTGTGATCTTGAGTATCTTATAAGCTGTTTCCCCAGTACAATGACAGGTATAGAACATGGTCGGGCATTTCTTCAATTCCCTTCCGGTTTTCAGGAGCTCGTCTATTTCATCCTTTGTGTATTTTACTTTTTTCATCAGATGGAAGCCGCTGATCACTGCGTCCGGGAATGAATCATACTTATCCTTGTAAGCATCAAGGATGTTTGGTATTCCGTTATGTGCACAGCCGGACATCAGTATACTTTTACCGTCATTCTTTATTACGAGATATTGCTCATGTTTGAAATCATCTTCTACATATTTCCCGTTTTCCTTTTTTAATATGCGTTTATTCGTAAACGGCAGTTTATGTGTCCTTTTCCTTAACGTAAAAAGCTCCAGTTCATCATCGATTCTGTAATCACCGTATATTATCTTAACCTGGGGAAGGTTCAAGATATCTTTATCAATCCCTATGTATTTGTATCGCTCACTGCCTGCACTTTCTCCATCGTCGGCATAATGATCATCAGATGCAGACTGTTGCATGTAAATAACCGCACTGGGATTTATCCGGGAGAATGCTTTGATTCCTCCTGAATGGTCATAATGTCCATGACTAAGAATGACAGTATCTATCTGTGAGAGGTCGACGCCTAATTTCTCAGCATTTTTGATTGTTTCATCAGATGGTCCCAGGTCTACAAGCACCTTATGTTCGGAAGTCTCTATATAAAATGACAGTCCATGTGCGCTTGCACAACCTGCTTTCCCTTCAGTATTTTCTATCAGGTTTATAATTCTCATAAATATCCTCTTTTTTTAGTTCATCCAATCCCTTTGGATTTTAAGTCTCTTCGTAGTAAGTGTTATTCAATGGAAGTATCTCATATTTAAGCTCTCTAAAAAAGACAAAATCATTTTCTTCTTTCAAATACCAGTTCATCACCATTAGATAAATCATTCCTGAATACATATCCAAGACGGTCAAAGTTCTTTATCTCATTTGGATCTTCTATCATGTTCTCTGCCATGAACCTTACCATCTCGCCACGTGCCATCTTTGCGTATGTACCCTTTGTCACAAGCTTTCCACTTACAGTCTCGCCAAAAGTTACAGTTATAAATGTATCATCCGGCTTCAGATACTTTTCTATACACTTTGAATATTCCTTAGAAGCAAGATTAATGATAATTCCGGTTCCATCACTTACTTCATCATAAAGTCTCTGTCCCCAAAAATCATATAGATCTTTGTGACCACGTAAACTTACCTTTGCCTGCATCTCAAGTCTATATGGAGTCACACCATCTAAAGGCTTCAGGACTCCGTAGAATCCCGATAGGATCCTCAGATGTTCCTGAACATAATCTATGGAGCTCCTCTCAAATACTGACGGTGCCATGTATTGATAGGCAAGACCTTCATATGAAATAATCGCCGGAGTTAAGCCACTGTGTAAATCCATATCCTTGATACGTTCATGATTCTGCTTCGCTATCTTCTCATTGCAGCCCCACAATTTTTGAAGCTCTGATAGCGAATGATCACAGAGCCAGGACAGGATACATGCTGTCTGTTCAAGGAATACGGGAAGATCCTTATAGTCCAGTTTATCAGTATCCTTATTCATTTTTTTGGCAGGCGATAAAATAATTCTCATAGTTTAAAAATAAATTCCTTTGCATTTAAGAACTGCTAACACATGTAAATCATACCACACAGAATGATCTGACAAGCATTATGTTCTGCCGCTCTGAGCAGCCATTTCTGCATTGATCGTGTCTTCACTTGCGGCCATAGCCTTAAGTGTCATGTCTAGGAGCTTGTCTAGCTCCCAGCCAAGCTGTTCTGCGCCTCTCTCTATTACTTCCCGGGAACATCCGGCGGCAAAGCCCTTGCTCTTATACTTCTTTTTCAGGGACTTTAATTCCATGTCCTTTGTGCTCTTTGATGGTCTCATAAGTGCCGCAGCCCAGATGAGACCTGTAAGTTCATCAGCAGCAAACAGTACTTTTTCCATCTCGTGTATAGGTTCAACGTCTATTGTCACACCACAAGGTACAGTAATCCCATATCCATGTGAGCAGACAGAATGGATGATACCCTCATCTACCCCGCCT
>JAILDF010000159.1 GCA_024689585.1 Oribacterium sp. | reverse complement strand
CACAAATCATAAAAAATATAAACCCGAAAGGAAAGGACTATGAAGAAAGCAAAGTTATTAACCGCTGCACTTTTAACTGCATTAACCATGACCATGGCGCCGGTGACAGCATTGGCCTTCGGTTTACCTTTTGCAAATCAGACTCAGGTGGATGATTCCTATACCTTTAAGAACGGCCTGACAGAGATAAAAATGGGAAACGAGGCAGCAACTGTTATTGTAGCTCTCGGGCAGACCACGAAGGCGGTTTTCGAGACGGACAGCTGTGCATATCAGGGAAAGGACAAGGTTTATACCTACAAGGATTTTGAAGTTTCCACTTTTCCAAAAGACGGAAAGGAATGCATTTCAGCCCTTGTCATCACCGGGGAAAATATAGCAACCCCGGAGGGTATAAGTATCGGCTCGAAAGCCTCCGACGTAACCAGAATCTACGGTGCAAGCGACGGGAAGTACGGAATTTACCGATATGATAAAGGTCATTCCGAGCTTACCTTCTACACAGATGCAGCAGGTTCCGTAGAAGAAATCGAATACATTTACAAACAGTGATCCGGAGGAAAAAATGATCAAAAATGTACTGGAGTATCTGGAAGCCTCTGAAGCGGGATTTCCGGGTAAGACTGCTTACATGGATAAAAACGGCAAAATAACCTTTGGAGATTTAGGTGACAGGGCGAGGAGGCTTGGTAGCTTTCTCGCCCGTAAATCTGTAAAAGGAAAACCTGTTGCCGTATTCATGGAAAAATCAGTGAATATGATTCTCGGATTTATGGGAACAGTCTATGCCGGCGGCTTTTACTGTCCCATAGACGTGACCATGCCTGAGGAAAGGATACGTACCATTTTTTCGGTGCTGAAGCCCGCGGTTGTTCTGACCCGGGAAGCCGATCGTGAGAAAGTAGCCAAACTCTTCAGCGAAGGAGACAGCAATACAGATACCGATCTTATCATCTATGAGGAGGCTATACAGTATCAGGTTAATGTTTCCGTCCTGAACTCAATTAGGAAAAGAAGTGTTGACTCTGACCCGCTTTACGTACTTTTCACCAGCGGATCCACCGGAGTTCCCAAAGGAGTTGTAGTCCCTCACAGAGTCATGATCAACAACATGGAATGGCTGGAAAAGGAATATCACTTCACATCGGAAGAGGTGCTAGGTAACCAGGTACCTTTCTATTTTGATGTGTCGGATCATGATATCTACAGTGTATTGAAATTCGGTTGCAGCATGGTTATCGTGCCGCCTGAATATTTCGCTTTCCCGGTGAAGCTTGTACAGTTCCTGAATGAATATAAGGTGACAGCCATTTTCTGGGTGCCTTTTGCACTCTGTATGGCAGCAAATCTTGACGCCTTTAAGGCAGAGATCCCGAAGTATCTGAAGTACATCTTTTTTGCCGGTGAAGTTATGCCGGTGAAGCAGCTGAACTACTGGCGGAAACATTTGCCTGATTCACTTTATGCCAACATGTACGGACCCACGGAAACTTATGTGTGCACTTACTATAATCTGGACCGTGAGTTTAGGGACGATGAATCACTCCCCATAGGTTTCCCTGTCAGCTATGCGGACATACTGGTACTTGACGAGAAGGGAGAATTAGTGGAACCGACTGAAGACGGATCCGAAAGCCGACAGGGAGAGCTTTGTGCCAGGGGATGTACATTGGCACTTGGATATATGAACAGCCCTGAGAAAACAGCGGAAAGGTTTGTTCAGAACCCCCTTCAGAAAAGCTGGCCGGAGATCATCTACAGAACCGGCGACATAGTCCGCTACAACTCCCGCGGAGAGCTTGAATATCTTAGCCGGAAGGATTTTCAGATCAAGCATCTCGGCTACAGAATCGAGCTTGGTGAAATAGAAACTGCAGCCGGAGCAGTGCAGGGAGTCGAAACCTGTGCCTGCGTCTATGACATGGGACGAAAGATGATAGTTCTGGTGTATTCCGGAGAAGAGATTTCGAAACGTGATATGCTCCGCGCCCTGGAATCGAAAATCCCGAAATACATGCTGCCGAACAGGGTGCTTCACTTAGATGAACTCCCTCACAATGCAAACGGAAAAATCGACAGGAAGAAGCTGGAGGGGATGGTGGTTTAATATCCCCTCATTTCAAGCATCAGGACATATTTATCATTTAATAATAATTTTATAGCAATCAACAAAGGATAGTTCTATACCTCCCTGGTTTAGTTGTGCATCATTAATAAATATTATCATTCTATTATCTTTTTGTAGTTAATATTTTCTATTTTTGTAGATGACAAAAAATTATCAATAGTATATAATGAACATAATTTAACCCGATAATTATTTAACAATTTAAGGAGGTATTTTATGAAGGGTTTTGCAATGCTTAAGATTGGCGAGGTAGGCTGGATCGAGAAGGAGCGTCCGGCTTGCGGACCTATGGATGCTATCTGCCGTCCTCTGGCTATCGCCATCTGTACATCTGATGTACACACTGTTTGGGAGGG
>JAILDF010000195.1 GCA_024689585.1 Oribacterium sp. | reverse complement strand
TTTTTCTCCTCGAAATAATTCTTTCCATAGGAATCGATGGATACGATCAGAGGTCCAAACTCTTCTACGTGGCAGTGCCATAATGTCTCAGGCATGCCGAGATCCTTCCACTGCGCTTCAACGATTTCCTTTACTTCAACTGCCGCAACAACTGCATTTCCCGCAGGAAATACACAATGGATAGCGCCGAAATCTTTGCAGGCTGCCGCTGTATTCTCCTTCATTCCGCCCTTACCGACGATAACTCTGACACCTGTCTCCTTAACGAACTCATACTCAAACTTCTCCATACGCATGGAGGTTGTAGGTCCTACGGAAACCATCTCATACTTGTCATCTCCGAGTGGTCTGATGATTGGTCCTGCATGAAGGATGCCGCAGTTTCTTACATCAACAGGAATCTGTCTTCCCTCTTCCACTACTCTTCTGTGGGCCACGTCGCGACAGGTTGTAAGATCACCTGAAAGGTAAACTATATCTCCGATATGAATGTCCTTTAAATCCTCTGCACTAACAGGTGTAACCAGTATTTTCTTTCCATCTTTTATTTCAACTGACATTGACTGCCTCCTTTTATTCTAACAATCGTTATATGAACATCTAACCTGTTTTGGACCACTCTCGCAATCCGGTCAAATGTGAGTATATACAAACAGTTTCGATTATATTAGGCTTCTTTATATTCAAAACCTGTATGTGTGTCTACTGTGAAATTGAGGTCCTTATCGAATACGATGTGTCCTCTTCTGTGGCTCCAGCAGCCTACATTAACCGCAACACCGATTGCAGACGGATGACGTGCAGTGTTTTCGATATTTACGCCCATTACTGAATAGTTTCCGCCCATACCCTGTGGTCCCAGGCCGATGGCATTGATTCCGTCCTCCAGAAGCTTTTCCATCTTTGCTGCATTGGCATTCTCATTGTGTGATCCAACAGATCTCATAAGAGCCTTCTTTGAGTTAAGAGCAGCGGTTTCAACAGAGGTTGCAACACCTACGCCCACAAGGAGTGGAGGACAGGCATTGAGTCCATAGGTTGTCATTCTGTCAAGTACAAACTTGGTAACACCCTCGTAGCCTTCACCAGGCATCAGGACGGTAGCATTACCCGGAAGTGTACATCCGCCGCCTGCCATGTAAGTATAAATCTCGCAGGTGTCTGAGTTTGGAACGATATCCCACCATACGGTCGGAGTGCCCTTTCCAACATTCTTACCTGTGTTATATTCGTCAAATGTCTCCACAGAGTTGTGTCGAAGGGGAGTCTTGATGGTTGAATCGATCACAGCCTCCTTGAGAAGTCCCTCAAGGTCATCGATAAGGGGGAATCTGGTACCACACTTAACCCAGAATTGAAGAACGCCTGTATCCTGGCAGGACGGACGATCCAGCTTTACAGCAAGCTCCTGGTTACGGAACATGGTATCGTAGATGACCTTGGTCATAGGACTTGTTTCCTTGTCGCGGAGCTCCTCGAGCTTTGCAATGACGTCGTCAGGCAGCTTTTTGGCTGTGAATCCGACAAACTGTGACATGATATCGGTTAATCTTTTAACCTGTGCTTCGTTAGACATAACTTAAAATCTCCTTTCAAAAAGAAAACTCAACTTGAATCTATAAATAAACTCATTACATAATGTATGATGATTATTTCTTGATAATGCTTTTCTCACGGCTGAACTGCATCAGCTCAGGCTATCTCAATTCAACCGATTTATATTTTTCAACGGATCATCAACCCGGGAAGAACGGGAATGCTATAGGCAGGATGATCATGCTTACTATGGTTGCGATCACAATAAGAGGCAAACCAGCCTTTACGTAATCATTGAACTTGTATCCACCGGCACCTACAACCATTGTGTTTGCAGGCATTCCGATAGGTGTTGCATAAGCACAGGATCCGCCTATAACGCAGGCCATAAGTACTGCTCTAGGATCTGCCCCCATACCTTGTGCAATAGAAAGACAAATAGGTGCCATCAATGCTGTGGTTGCAGTGTTTGACATGAAGTTTGTCATGATACAGCAAAGAATGAAAACTACAAAGGTGAGAAGCATCGGTGAAGGATTAGCTCCGAGAGCATTGATAACAGCATTGGCAATCATTTCTCCTGCTCCTGTTTTATCCAGAGCTTCTGCCAGTGATAAAGTTCCGCCAAAAAGGAAAATTGTCTTCAGATCGATGGACTTAAGTGCGTTGTTCTCTGAAATAACCCCCGTAATAATGAGAAGAATGGCGCCGATACATCCAGTGATACAAAGCTTGATACCGATCTGATCTTCAAAGATCATTCCGAGAAGTGTTGCCACAAGGATTACAAGTGAAAGAGTCTTCTTCCACTGAGGTACACTACTGAAATCCTGTGTATCATCAAAAATTGAATCGTCATTGACAGTATCATGATTTGGAAGGAGCTTGTAACCGACAGTCGCATAGAAAATGATTCCTGCGATGAGTATCGGTAAGCCGACGATGGCATACTCGAAAAAGCCAAATTTTAATCCGATGGGCTCAAGTGTTGACTGAGCGATCATGTTTCCCGGTGCACCGATAAGTGAAAGATTTCCACCCATGGCAGCTGCAAATACCAGAGGCATGAGAAGTCTTGATCTCTTAAATCCTGATTTTGCTGCAATACCGATAACTACCGGGATAAGAACAGCGGCAGTTCCTGTATTGGAAAGGACTCCGCTCATCAATCCTACAATCACCATGATGGCTACAATAAGCTGTCTCTCAGTCTTGGCAAACTTTGTAACTATTCCGCCTATCTCGTTTGCCATTCCGGTTTCAAAAAGTGCTCCACCCACTATAAACATCGCTACAAAAAGAATTACATTTGAATTGATAAAACCTTTAAATGCTGTGCTGACATCAAGTACTTTTGTGACTACCAGGCCAACACATACGATCATAGACGTAAGGCCCAATGGGATTTTTTCAGTTACAAACATGATGATGGCAAATGTCAGAAATAATAGCGTTATCGCTGCTGGACTCATAATTTTCAACCTCCGTCAGAATTTCAAGATCTCCTGTTTTAATAAACTGTTCTAAACCTGAAACCATAAGTTAGATTATCTACAGCTTTTTTGTCGTATTCCTAATTGTTTTAACTATCTGATCTTGAATTTCATAATCTGAATTTCATAATTTCTTTCTCTGAAATTCTCCGGCCGGACAACTTCATTTCCTATGTCTGCATTATCACCCAAATACTTAAATTTGTACATTTGCCTATTCCTTTATAAGCATAAACAAAACTTAAGCTGCCAAATTATATATTGGTATTTTGTGCAATATTTACAAGTATATGATATTTAATCTATAATACTTGTAATCGAGCAATTATTACTTACACTCGCAAACTCCAAAAATTGCCAATTGAGAAATGTGGATTCACTTTTTTTACAGTTTTTGTCGGCAAATCTTGACGTAAGCGGGTATTTACTAAAAAAGGTGACTGAATCATGACTTTAAATCAACTCGAATACTTCTGTGCAGTATGCAGATATCACAGCATATCAAAAGCGGCTGAAGAGCTATTTGTTTCTCAACCTGCCATATCTGTAGCAATACGTGACCTTGAAAATGAGTTTCACCTGAGACTTCTAAATCATGCAAAAAACAAGATATCCCCCACACAGGAAGGCATTGAGTTTTATAAACGTGCAGAAATAATCCTCGGACAAACCCAGGATATGTACAGTGATTTTTCACAGCTTTCTTTAACAATGAAACCTGTCCGTATAGCTATTCCGCCTCTCATGAGTACAGTTTTTTTTCCAAGGATGATCGATGCCTTTCATGAGAGTTACAGTGATGTACCGGTACAACTCTATGAATATGGATCCGTTCGTGCAAGAGCCCTTCTTGATTCAGGAGCTCTTGATATGGCATTGGTAAACATGGATTTCTATAATTTAGAGAATTATAACAGTCAGATATTGATGGAAGATTCTCTCGAATACTGTGTTTCAAGAAATCACAGATATGCCTCGAAAGAAAATATAACTTTGGATATGATGAAAGATGAACGCATCATACTTTTAAATACTGATTCCGTTCAGACTAAGCTCCTAAAATCAAAATTCAATGCACTTGAATTCAAGCCAAACATCATCTTATACTGCAGTCAGTTATACACAACTCTCAACTTTTTACGTGGTGGAGACTGCGGAGCCTTCTTATATAGTTCACTTGCTGTTAATCCACGGGATTTTGTAAAAATCCCATTGGCTTCCAAAACATATACAAATTTCGGATTTATATGGAAAACCGGAACCTTTATACCTCAAAACACCGCAAAGTTCATCGATTTTGCGAAACATTACGATACTTCAGGATTTACCGAAATAAGATAGTATACAAAAAAAGCCGGTTTTTATGGTCACCATAAAAACCGACTTCAAAATAATCGACGGATTAAAAACTATGTCTCTCAATATATCTGGCTTTTCTTTCCTCACGCTTTGCAGCCCTGCCTTCTGCATCCAGCTGTGGAAGTGATCCACACTTGTTTGCGTAGCTCCAGGCCCTGAAGCCCTCCGTCATAGCCTCGAAAAAAGTAAGGAGATCAACTCCCTTTTCACGATCTATCATAGTAGGACGGAGCATTGATATACCGAGACTTATAAGAACACCAACTCCTGTGTCAATGATTCTGGCGATTGTATAACTTACAAAGTTTCCCACCGGCTGTGTGCAAAGTACTACGAAATACACTACCGTACCCGGCTGGATAGCATTATTAGCGCCCAAAATGAAATTGATCAGCATTACAAAAAATACACCGATGCAGAGATATACCTCTCCCGGGATTCCAAAAGGAGTATTCATATAAAGCCAATATGAAGGGATAACAACAAGTCCTCCGATGAAAGTCCCTACAAATCTGTTGAATCCGTTATGGAATCCTTCCTGGAACTGGCTGCCCATACCATAAACAGCGCCAATGCAGGCAAAGCAGGGATTACGATCTCCAAGAAGATACTTATAAATCACAGCTGTAACAAAACAAGCTATAACAGTTCTAATAATACGGTTTATATATAGTGGCATCTTTAACTTATCGGCAACCGTCTTGAACCTTGATGTTTTTTCGACCTCCATTGACTTAGTCTCCTTTTATACTCAATAAAAAAAT
>JAILDF010000119.1 GCA_024689585.1 Oribacterium sp. | reverse complement strand
AGTATCTACAACCTTGCCGTTTATAGAATTCCATACCGCTCCGTATACTGTGCCCCATACCAGTGACACATCCTTGGAGCTGTCTATGATCACAGTCACATACTTTTCTTTGCCGTTCTCATATGGCTTTCCCCTGGCATTTAGTACAGACGCAAATTCAGATGCATCTATGTGAGACTTTCCGTATCCCGAAGATGGCGGAGTTGTTGTTGATACCGTGCCGTTTGGATAGTAGTAATACTTCCCGGTAACTCCGGTGATCATGTATTCCACAACAGCCGCTGCCTTTGCATTACGCATGGAGGCAAGATCAACCGCCTGTCTGCTTCTTTCAAGATGATTGATAAACATGGGAATGCTCACAGCCACGAGAACCCCTATTATACCTATGGCTATCAAAAGCTCCGCCAGTGTAAAACCTTTGTCAAATGTCTTTTTCACACACTTCACCCCCTCATAGTTGTATCGACAATTAAGAGCAATATTATAATGCCATAAAGGCAGGACGGAGTCGGTGTACCATTTTGCTTACAAGATGGTTCACTGACTCCGTCCCCCTCGGTTCCTTTTTAAGAGCTATTATAATTATTAATGTGTCGATATAAGATCAGGGAAATTATTGACGGATAAGAGGAGGTCTTATTTTGAAAAGAAGGAGCTTATGCGGAAAAAGAGTCCTGGCTATGATACTCGCGGCGGCTTCAGCCATTTTCCTCAGAAATTTATAACCTATAGGGGACACATTCCTTAATCATACCCTGCCAATAATGCAAGTTTTTTTACAGAAGCATACTCCATATGCCACAGCTCCTATATAGCCGTCATACTCATCCCCGGCATTAGGCCCAGTATCAGCGCTATACTGAGCAAAGCGCCTAGCCACTGTTTCATTTTCTGTTTAATCTGTCATTACCTCCTTATATTCACCTTCTTCCAAATGGCTGCCGGGGGAATGTGGGCATCCCCGCTCCCGTCAAAGGTACTTATCATGTCCTCACAAATTTCCGACATGGTATCCATCATGTCATCGATGTTTCCTTCAAGTAATGCTTTCACAAGGTAGATATAGTTATGTCCGGCATTTACAAACCATCTTTTTACAAGAATACTGAAGCTGACCATAACCTCATAATTTGTGAGTTTAAATTCATATTCAGTTACTCCGCCGATATCTTCTTTGTTTATGGATTTTAGATATCCTTTTTCATCTTTATAGCCATATATGCATCAAGAAGTGCCTCTTGTAACGGATAAGGCGATTCACCGTTGCCTCTCGAGTATTCAGCCGTTTCTTTCATGAGCATTGCAATAGCAGTTTCATCATCAGAGAGCCCGCACAGACCAAAAGTAGGCTCATACAATGTTTCTCCCTGGAACGAAATCCTTGTAATCTCCTTAAAACATCCTAAATTGGGATTCGGATCACGTGTTTCAACCACTCGCGACTCTATCTCGAGCTCAGCTTCTGCAGCACGATTGTATGTATCGAGATAATATACGTGATTATCAATTATCTCGCCTCTGACGCCCTGTAATTTATACGTTTTTTTGCGTATGGGTGATCTATATTGTTCAGAATCAAACTCATACAGTGCGATTTTTCCATTATCAAATTCAAACAAAGCTATGGTACGGTTTTTGTCAGCTATTCTGCCATCCTCTATCTTTTCATATCTGGTTAATGTTTCCGTCGTAGGGAAATAGTATGTTCTTGAAAAAACAGAAAATCCAGTGTCAGCATTGATGCCGAGCAATGCTCTCATGAGGCTTGCTCCATGGTATTCATGTGCAAGTGAGATATTCAGATAATTTACTTCACCTATTATTCCTTTTTTCACAAGCTTTAAAAGCGCACTATACTGCGGATAACGAATATACTGTTCCGCTACCACAATCTTTTGTCCCTGTTCATCTCTTTTCTTCAATTTTGAAAGCGTCTCTTCATCAATTCCCGCCGGCGTTTCCAAAAGTACTGTACAACCTTTGTCCAGCCAATGCATAGCTATCTCAGCACCCACAGTCTTTGCCACAGAAACCACCACAAAATCCGGTTTACATGAAAGCAGTTCTTCTTCAGATGTTGTACAGGATACATTATACTCATCCCGTATTCTTTTAGCTTTATCTTCGGTCCTTGCAAGCATCATACATAGTTCAAAAACTTCCGGAAGTGCCTCAGCAATCCTTACATAGTACATCGCTCTCCATCCGGTTCCGACAATTGCAAATCTGTATTTACCCATGCGAACAATCTCCTTCCCCCTGTTCCAGTTCTCTGAAATATCCTTTCGAGAAAGATATAGTTTTTTCGAGAATAGATGATTTTTTGCAATCTCATATAGGAGTGTTGCATTTTTCTCTCGTTTAAACTATTATGAACACAGAAAGAGTACTTGCCGATAGACGGTTAGCCCTCAAACATTTACTTAGTTAAAATAACCGTTCAGTTTGGTAGGCTGGGGCGGTTATTTTTTTGCAATCTTATATACAAGACCTATGTGTTTAATTTAATTTCTTTTTATCAGAACTCCCTTTCCTTCAAAAGCAAAAGCAAGTTTTATTATCTTTTCCTTGTCGAATCCTGCTTCCAGAAGCTCTGCCTCATACTTTTTATCTTCGATCTGTTTTAATGCCATATCGCAAAGCTCATCAAGTGTCTTGCCCTTCTCACTCCTGCGCTTGGCCTTAAACTCGATTATGACAGCATTATCCTTTTTGTCCTTCGGGCGGAGCATCACATCATAACGCCCAAGGCCGCTTTCACGGTTTGACTTTATCTCGTATCTGTCACGGAGTTCCACAAGAAGCCCGATCACAAGACCATGATAGAAGTTTTCAGGGGCTGCCTTGCCGCTCCCGTCAAAAGTGCTCATCATGTCTTCACAGATTTCCGACATGGTATCCATCATGTCGTCTATGTTTCCTTCAAGTAGTGCTTTCACGAAGTAGCTATAGTTATGTCCGGCATTTTCAAACCATCTCTTTACAAGTATGCTGAAACTGACCATAACCTCATAGTTTGTCAGTTTCAGCTCATATTCAGTTACTCCACTGATATCTTCTTTGGTTATTGCCTTAAGATACCCGCTTGCATACAGAAGACTCCAGACTGCTTTTTTATTTCCGTCCATTTCCCCGAAAACAAGCTGCTCGTCTATCTCTGATTTCACACTGCCGCCCTTCAGGAGTTCTTCAAAAGACTTCTTTATCTCTACATCGCCTTCTCTCACAAGCTTTGAAACAAGTGAGTTTGAGCTTGTATTGGCCCAGTACGGCTCATATTTTCCTTTTTTTAAAAATGAAATAATAGACCATGGATTATAGATATCCTCAGTATTTCCAAACTTAAACCCGTCATACCATGCTTTTACCTTTTCCTTTTCGGAACTATATCCGTAACTGTCCAAAGATTCAAATACTTCCTTTTCTGTAAATCCAAAACAGTCTGCATACATATCTGATGAAATAGTTACTATCTGTAGATTATTCAAATCCGAAAACAATGACTCTCTGCTGACTCTTGTAATACCGGTCAGAAGCGCTTTCCCGAGATAAGGATTTGTTTTAAGTGTAGCATTGAACATATTTCGCATAAATCCGGAGATTTCATCCCAATAGCCATTGACATATGCTTCCTGCATAGGAGTGTCGTATTCATCAATCAGGATTATGACTTTTTTTCCATAATATCTATTGAGCCACGATGAAAAATTGTTCAGACACTTAATCGCTACAGATGCATCCATTTTATAATTAATTTCATTCCATAACTCAAGTTCATCATCAGACAGATTATCCTTTATAAAAGATAGATTTATTTTCAAATCCATAAAAGTCTGAACGAACTGAATCAAAGCATCTTTATAATTCTCTGCTTTTATTGCTGCAAACGAAACAAAGAGTACCGGCCACTTGCCGCATTCCTCCATCATATCTGTATCTTTGGAAATATTTAATCCCCTAAAGAGCTCCTCATTGTTTCCCTGCCTAATCGAGAAGAACTTTTCCACTGTACTCAGCATCAGTGTTTTTCCGAAACGGCGCGGACGGGTAATTAAGGTGATATCATCGTTGCTTCTCCACCACTCAGAAATAAACTTTGTTTTGTCAACATAGAAATTGTTTTGCTCTATGACCTTTTCATAATCCTGTATGCCAAGTCCGACAGTCTTTAACATGTGATGCACCTCTTCTCACTACATACATATATTCTTATGTGCTTATACTATCATAATTCATTACTTCCCTCAATTGATGAGCCATGGGGACGGAGTTAGTGGTCCATTTTTGAAAAATGGACCACTAACCCCGTCCCCATGGCTCACCGACAGAACTGTTACCACAGAGTATCATGCTGACAATCCCGCTTGCAGCTTAACTATTTACAAAACATTTCCGATTAGGTTAACATACTTTGATATAATATGTTAAAAAGAGCTATATGGATCCGAATATATCTGCATCGGTATGTAAGACATAGTCGGAGAAAAATATACCTTTATAGGGAGGATTGAATTTATGTCACAAGAAAATACAGAGCAAAGCAGAGACAGCGTCATCGTTAGAACCAGCATCATAGGTATAGTTGCCAATGTTTTTCTCGCTACCTTTAAAGCGATAGTCGGTGTACTGTCAAACTCCATAGCCATCGTGCTTGACGCAGTCAACAACTTGTCCGATGCCATGTCATCGGTCATAACCATAGTCGGGACAAAGCTCGCAGGAAGAAGACCCGACAAAAAACATCCCCTGGGATACGGAAGACTTGAGTACCTTAGTGCCACCATCATCGCTGTTATCGTCCTTTATGCCGGCGTAACCTCCTTTGCCGAATCGGTAAAGAAGATCCTTTCTCCTGAGAAAGCCGATTACAGTACAGTTACACTTGTTATAGTTGCGGC
Source organism: Oribacterium sp. (assembly GCA_024689585.1). Lineage (GTDB taxonomy): Bacteria > Bacillota > Clostridia > Lachnospirales > Lachnospiraceae > Oribacterium. Next base: position 2,584 of record JAILDF010000119.1, on the reverse strand, counting down.
CGCAGTGGTGGTTAAGATCCTTCTAGGAAGATACGTAAAGAGTGTTGGTGAGAAAGTAAACTCAGATGCACTCATAGCCTCGGGAACGGATGCAACCCTTGATTCCATCATTTCGGCATCAACACTGGTTGCTGCCGCCATATATATGACTTCAGGCATTTCCCTGGAAGCCTGGCTAGGCGCCATTATTTCCATCGTGATCATAAAATCAGGTATAGATATGCTCAAGGATACGGTATCCCAGATACTCGGAGAAAGAGCAGATGCTTCTTTTACAAAGACCATCAAAGCGACCATCGCTAGCTTTCCTGAAGTAAACGGAGCCTATGATCTGGTACTTCATGCCTACGGTCCCGATACCTACGTAGGTTCAGTACACATTGAAATACCTGATACCATGACTGCCGGAGAGATAGACAGACTCACCAGAAATATCCGTCGAGAGGTTTATAAGAAACATAAGGTGATGCTTGAGGGTGTCAGCGTTTATTCCATTAACACGAAGGATGATAATGCTCACGCCATGATGGAAACCTGCAGAAACATCGTACTGTCACATGAATATGTGCTTCAGATGCATGGCTTCTATGTTGACGAAGAACTGAAAAGCATAACCTTCGATATGGTTATAAGCTTTAAGGCAAACGATAAGGAAGAAATCCTGAAAGAAATATCAGACAAGATCCGGGAAGTATATCCGGACTACAAACTTTACATCACGCTGGACGCAGATTTCAGTGATTAATAAGACACCTGTTTTTTTGATAGTGCTTCTGCACAGCCGGCGGGCATCCATTTAAAAGCATAAAGCGGGGCACTTATACTTTTTTGATAGTACTTTTGTAAAGCCGGAGGGCATCCATTTTTAAATGGATGCCCTCCGGCTTTTTTATCACTTCACAAACTTTATTCCGTTACAGGTTGAAACTCTCATTCTGATAGAATCGGTGTAGCTTATCTTAGCCTTCTTGTCGATAGAATCAGCGGCAACCTTTGCCAGCTTCTCATCACCGTCTACAGTGAAATTGAAAACCTCACCCTCATCCGTCTTAAGGTAAATGATACCGTCTGCGAACTGAGCAATGGTTCCCTTGATCTCATAAACCTCAGAATCATCTTTCTCCATCATGTCCTCTGTACAGATGCGGTAAGCCTTGGCATCATCAGATGAAAGCTTTCCGAGATAAAGAACCTGCGCATAATCACCAACCTTGGCTTTTCCTATGGTTGTGGCATATGAAGGAATCTTAAAGGTATACTCAACTCCATCCTGTGGACCGTCATCGCTGTTGATACCCTCGTCCTCTCTAATTGTGATGGAATCATCAGAAAGCTTTGTTATCTCTCCGTAAACCTGAGGCTCTGATGAAAAGTCCTCGGAAACATACTCATAAGGAACCGACATAACAACCTCTGCCACCTTTGTGCCATCGGCAGGGATATCTACACCATCCTCTCCGTTATAGAAGATATCGACTTCATCCCCCGGCATAAGCTGCCATGCAGGATTTATAAATGCATCGGATGTGTCCAATGTTAAACTTGTGCCATCCTCATACTCAACTGTAAGCTTTGTGCCGTCCAGTTTCTGTACTGTAGCCTGAAAATCCTTCATGTTTGATATGTCAACAGGTCCTGCAACACTGGAATCCCCGTCAACTCCTATGCCGGAAGCCTCTCCGGAAGCCACTGAAGCTGCAGTCTCTGCCGCCTCTTTCTTTCCACCCTGACAAGCAGCAAGAGAAAGAACTGCAAAAACTGTCATCGCTGTGTATACAAATTTTTTCATAATGTTTCTCCATTCCGTGTTTCCCGACCAAAAAAGGCCATAAACACACTGTTATTCTCCTCTTTTTCTTGTTTCCCGGTCAAAAAAGAGTAATCCCTCTCCGAGACCAAGTGATAATAAAAATAGCACTAAAGAAGCTTCACTTCTACCCAAAACCTCTTAACTCTTTATTAAAAAAAGTGAAAATCGTAAAAGTTCAGCCGGGGTGGACCAGGGGGACGGGGTTGGTGGTCCACACCGGCTGAACTTTTATCTGAAATCACCTTTTATGTTTATGAGGATAATGATAAAATTCCGCATCCTTTATGGCATCCGGGAGATACTGCTGCTCAACCCAGTTTCCGGGAAAATCATGGGGGTATTTATAGCCGATCCCTCGTCCAAGTTCTGCGCTTGCATGATAATGTGCATCCTGAAGATATGGTGGAATGGGAAGATTTCCGGATCTTTCCACCTCCTCCATTGCCTCAAATACAGCCATGCAGCAGGCATTGTTCTTTGGAGCAGAGGCCACATAGGTGCAGGCCTGGGAGAGAATGATCTGTGCTTCCGGCATACCCACGCGTTCAATAGCCAGAAAAGCATTGGTAGCAACCACCAATGCCTCAGGGTCAGCATTACCCACATCCTCGGAAGCACAGATAACGATACGTCTCGCAATGAATTTAATGTCTTCGCCGGCCTTCAGCATGCGGGCAAGATAATAAACTGCCGCGTCAGGATCAGAGCCACGCATGGACTTGATAAAGGCCGAAATGGTGTCGTAATGGTTGTCGCTGTCCTTATCATATCTGA
>JAILDF010000102.1 GCA_024689585.1 Oribacterium sp. | reverse complement strand
TACAAGAAGGTTCAGTCCATGGTTTACTGCGGAATCTATCCTGCAGACACCATGCGTTACCCGGATCTCAGAGATGCCCTTGAGAAGCTTCAGCTTAATGATGCCGCCCTTCAGTACGAGCCGGAAACCTCACAGGCTCTCGGCTTCGGATTCAGATGCGGTTTCCTGGGGCTCCTTCACCTTGATGTAGTTCAGGAGCGACTTGAAAGAGAGTACAATCTTGATCTCGTAACTACAGCACCTTCGGTTGTATATCATGTTTACAAAACCGATGGCACTATGATCGAGCTTTCCAACCCCGCAAACCTTCCGGATCCTTCCGAGATAGACCACATGGAGGAGCCCGTTGTAGATGCGGAGATAATGGTTACACCCGAGTTCATGGGATCCATCATGACTCTTTGTCAGGAGAGAAGAGGCGTTTACAAGAGTACGGAATATATCGAGGCTAACCGTGCCATTCTGAAGTATGATATGCCGCTAAATGAGATCATCTATGATTTCTTTGATGCCATAAAATCAAGATCCAAGGGATATGCGTCCTTTGACTATGATTTAAAGGGTTATCAGACCAGTAAGATGGTGAAGCTTGATATACTTGTAAACCGTCAGATCATTGACGCTCTCAGCTTCATCGTTCACGCAGATTCTGCTTATGAGCGTGGTAAGAAGATGTGTGAAAAGCTGAAGAACGAGATCCCGAGACAGCTCTTTGAAATACCTATCCAGGCTGCCATCGGCGGTCACATTCAGGCCAGAGAGACAGTCAAGGCCCTCCGTAAGGATGTGCTTGCCAAGTGCTACGGCGGTGATATCTCGCGTAAGAAGAAGCTTCTTGAGAAACAGAAGGAAGGAAAGCGCAGAATGCGTCAGTTTGGTAATGTTGAGATCCCTCAGAGTGCATTCATGTCAGTACTGAAGCTTGATTCGGAATAAAAGAATATTTTTAAAAGCAGATGTTGTACAAATTCCGACATCTGTTTTTTATTGGCTAAATCAGATATAACCGCGAGTTTAGATACAAAATAAAAAAATAATCTCTGATTATAACTTCTATAATAATTTTATGTATTATATTTCGTTGAAATAGAGCTTTTTTGAGACTATACTTTACTGAGAAAACAACATAAAAGGTGTTGTGAAAGGAGATTACGGATATGGCTAAAAAGAACCTTGATTGGGCAAATATAGGCTTTGCTTATCATGTAACTGATAAGAGATATGTTTCAAATTATAAAGACGGCAAGTGGGATGCAGGTGCTCTCATTGATGATCCTAATGTAACACTTAACGAATCAGCATGCGTACTTCAGTACTGTCAGCAGGTATTTGAAGGCTTAAAGGCTTATACATGGGAGGATGGCTCTGTAGTATGCTTCCGTCCCGACCTTAATGCGGACAGAATTTATGAGTCAGCTCAGAGAATCGAGATGCCTCCGTTCCCTAAGGAGCAGTTTATAGATGCCGTTGATCAGGTTGTTAAGGCCAATATCGACTGGGTTCCTCCATATGGCTCAGGAGCTTCACTGTATCTGAGACCTTACGAGTTCGGTTCCGGCGTTGTTATCGGAGTAAAGCCTGCAACAGAGTACCAGTTCAGGATCTTCACAACTCCTGTAGGACCATACTACAAGGGCGGTGCAACACCTATAGCTATTCTTGTATCTGATTTTGACAGAGCAGCACCCCGCGGAACAGGTGCTGTTAAGGCAGGACTTAACTATGCAATGAGTCTCCATTCATCAGTTCTTGCTCACCAGGCAGGTTATGCCGAGAACCTTTATCTCGACCCTGCAACAAGAAGCTATGTTGAAGAGACAGGCGGTTCCAATGCTATCTTCGTTGACGCTTCGGGCAAGCTTGTAGTTCCTAAGTCACCGTCTATCCTTCCTTCAATCACAAGACGTTCAATCGTTTATATCGCAGAGCATTATCTCCATCTTACAGTTGATGAGAGACCTGTTAAGTTTGATGAGATCAAGGGTTTCAAGGAGTGCGGTCTCTGCGGAACAGCAGCGGTTATCTCACCTGTTGGACGTATCGTTAACGGTGATGATGAGATCCTTCTTCCTTCAGGAATGGAGAAGGCCGGCGAGGTTATCGGCGAGCTTTACAGCACCATTACAGGTATCCAGAGCGGAAAGATTGATGCACCTGAGGGCTGGATCCACCACGTTTGCTGATTTTAACATTATGTTTACAGAGCCTGTCGCGTTGCGGCAGGCTTATTTTTATGCGATAATGCTTTCGAGCGCATGCCGTGCCGACACGAGCATGCATTTGAAAGCTAAACACATCGAGCAGCTGTGCTGCGAGATGAGATAATGCTTTCATAAATTTTTTATTTGCAGGTACACAAATGCTTGAAACAAAGATCATTGACCCAACAGACAAAAAACAGCTTGAACTGTATATACATATCCCTTTTTGCGCGAAGAAATGTAACTATTGTGACTTCCTGTCATTTCCGGTGAGCGAGCAGTATCACAGTGAATACGTTGACAAGCTTTGCGGGGAGATAGAACTTACATCAGAAAAAATCCCACCGGAGCGGGAGATATCAACCATCTTTATAGGGGGAGGTACTCCGTCTCTCATAGATCCGAAACATATAGTGAGGATCATAAAAACCATAAGACAGCATTTTCGCGTAAGAGAGAATGCTGAGATCACCATCGAATGCAATCCGGCATCTACATTAGCCTACAAGTTTACGTCGTACAAAAATGCAGGTATCAACAGGCTTTCCATAGGACTGCAGTCCGCAGACAACCGGGAGCTTAAGACCCTTGGCCGTATACATATCTATGAGGATTTCCTCAAGTGCTTCCAGAATGCAAGGATGGAAGGATTCGGAAATATAAACATTGATCTTATGAACGATATTCCGGGACAGACGGAGAAGTCATGGCAGGATACTCTGAAGCATGTGTTAATGCTTAAGCCGGAACATTTATCAATTTATAACCTCATAATTGAAGAGGGCACACCTTTTTTTGATATGTATAATGCCGGTCAGCTGCCCCTTCCGGGAGAGGATACAGCGTCTGCAATTGATGAGATAACCAGGACTGTTACAGGGAAGTACGGTTATGAGCGATATGAGGTTTCCAATTACGCAAAACCCGGCTTCGAATGCAGACATAATTACGGTTATTGGTCCAATGTCGAGTACATTGGCTTCGGGCTCGGAGCCGCTTCCTATTTTGAAAACCGCCGGTGGAATAACACAAGAGATTTCAAGAAGTACATGGAGCTTAATTTCCATATGGATATGAAAAATGGCTGGGCAGAGCTTCACACAGATGTACAGGTTCTTGACAGGAACGAGCAGATAGAAGAATTCATGTTCCTGGGACTTAGGCGTATAGAAGGCGTTTCCGAGGTTGAGTTTAAAACAAGATTTCAGGTGGATATAATGAGCGTGTTTGGAGAAAAGCTTTCACAGTATGTGAATCAGGGGCTGATTCTCCATGAGGGATACCGTTACCGTTTCTCAGATCATGGTATGGATGTGTCAAATGTTATACTGAGTGATTTTCTATTGGATTGATATATGATGAGAAGCATTGCATCCCGGGAGTATAAGAGGCACAGGTGAGGGTGTCCCCTCTGAAGTCCGTGAGGAATAGAAGGCAGCACCCCCCGGGCTGCTTGCGGTTTAGGTGACCCGGAAACAGAAAACTGAGAGTTTGAATTAATTACAGGTGGCAATATGGCGAAAAAGAATGGCAGAAATACAAAACAGAAGATAGTATCTGCGGCATGGAAGCTTTTTTATGAGCAGGGTTATGAGGACACCACCGTCGATGACATTGTCTTTGAATCCGGCACCTCAAAGGGTTCCTTTTATCATTATTTTGAGGGGAAGGATGCACTCCTCGGCTCCCTTAATATCCTCTTTGATGATAAGTATGAGGAGCTTGAGAAGACCATGGATCCTGAGATGCATGCCATAGATAAGCTTATCTATCTCAACCATGTTCTTTATGAGATGATCGATTCCTCGGTTTCCGTTGAGCTTCTGACAAGACTTTTTTCCTCCCAGCTCATAACCCACGGAGAGAAGCATTTGCTGGACAGGAAGAGGGCATATTTCAAGGTGCTGAAGCAGATCGTAAAAGAAGGCCAGGCAAAGGGCGAAGTCAGGGATGACATAGCGGCCAACCAGATCGTAAATGATTATGCCATGTTTGAAAGAGCGCTATTATATGACTGGTGCCTGGAGGACGGGGAGTATTCTCTCATAAGAAATGCCGACAGACTCATGCCGATGTTTCTTAATGGATATAGAATTTCGAGATGATTCTTATGCATATGTTTCTTGATGAATATTGAGTTTGATGATAAATACTTATGCCAAAGTTCCTTGATTGGTAAAAAGTTTTAAAAAATTTCTTTCTATGGACTTTAGTTGGAACTATATTTAGTCTATATAAAAAGTGTCGTATTTACGCTAAAAATCACATAATTTTATTAACGGAGTATGGACTTTGGTCTATACTCCGTTCTGTATTTTAGTCTAAGGAAAGTTATGCTATAGTACAAGGCAAATCATAATTCATGGGAATGTATTTTGCATTGAGACATTCCCATAAAGAAAGGGAGAAAAGTATGACTAGCGAAAGTATTTTTATTTTACTGGCAATCATTGCTTATCTTGGAATCACAGTTTGGATAGGTGTTTATTACAGCAAAAAGGGATCCACATCAGACACCGCCAATTTTTATCTTGGAGGACGTGGCCTGAATCCTATAGTTACAGCCATGAGTGCTGAGGCTTCGGATATGAGCTCATATCTTCTTATGGGACTTCCCGGACTTGCATATCTCGCAGGTGTTGCTGAGGTTGGCTGGACAGTTATCGGACTTGCTGCAGGAACCTATCTCAATTTCCTGTTTGTAGCGAAAAGACTTCGTGTTTATTCCGAAACCATCGGAGCAAATACGGTGCCACAGTTTTTCTCAAAGAGATATGATGACAGGAGAAATACATTATCCTGCCTTGCAGCTGTTGTAATCCTTATTTTCTTTATTCCGTATACAGCATCGGGCTTTAAGGCTGTAGGAACACTGTTTAACAGTCTTTTCGGATGGGATTATCATCTGGCAATGGTACTTGGAGCAGTAGTTATCATCGGTTATACAGTTATGGGCGGATTCATGGCAGTATCAACTACCGACCTTATCCAGTCCATCGTAATGACTGTGGCTCTTTGCATTATCATTGTATTTGGCATATCCTGCGCAGGCGGACTCGGCACTGTTATCAATAATGCCAAGGAGCTTCCCGGATATCTCAATCTTTCACAGGGCTACGATGCAGCTACGGGAACAGCCGGAAGCTTCGGAGTTCTTCCTGTTATTTCAACTCTTGCATGGGGACTTGGCTACTTCGGTATGCCTCATATCCTTCTCAGATT
>JAILDF010000096.1 GCA_024689585.1 Oribacterium sp. | reverse complement strand
ATCACATCTCGGATTTACGGTGAATCGCGCTGCTATAGCAAATGAGTATGTAAAGCGGGTTTACGGAGAGAATACCGGTTTCACCATGTACGGTGGTGTTGTAATGAACAAAGTTATCGGTGGCGTTAATCCCGAGGCGGTTGAGAAGGGACTGAAACTCGGAGCCAAGGAAATATGGCTTCCGACACAGTCAGCAAAACGTCACCTTGAAAAAATGGGGCAGAATCCTGCTGACGGAATCGAACTGGTCAGGGATGGAAAAGTCATACCGGAGCTGATGGACGTATTCAAGCTCGTAAAGGATTATGATGTTGCTCTCGGAACCGCACATGTGTCACCTGAGGAGGCATTCACAGTGGTGGAAGCTGCCAGAGATGCAGGTGTTAAAAAGATCATAATCACACATCCTGAGTGGTGGGTATGTGATTACTCCATTGAAGATCAGATAAGGCTCGTAAAGGATTACGATGTTATCCTTGAACGCTGCTATGCCCAGAACATGGGTAAGGGACAGCCTTATCATCTGAATCTTAAGGAGAATGCTGAGCTCATCAAGGAAGTCGGATACGAGCACGTTATGGTTGATACAGACGGTGGTCAGGTTGAGAATCCGGACTGGGAAATAGAGATGTATGAGTATATGCATTATCTTGTGGAGTACGGAATACCAATCGAACACGTTTATCATATGACCAAGACTATTCCATACAGACTTCTCGGAATTGAAGAATGAGACACAGGTTGAGTAATCAGGAGGATAAAAATGTTAAGTGCAGTCATCATACTGGCGATCGCTGTGGCGATCTACCTTGGATATAAAACCAAAATTAATACAGGTCTTTTCTGTATCGTTTTCGCATATGTGATAGGTTGTTTCATCATGGGGTTAAAGCCTAAGGAGGTTATAGCTTTCTGGCCTACGAACACCATGTTTGTGATTCTTTCGGTATCTCTTTTCTATAATGTTGCCGCCATTAACGGAACACTGGAGAAGATGTCCGGTTCACTGCTTTATGCGTGCCGCAAATTCCCGGGAATGCTTCCCTTTGCGCTCTTTGCGGTAGCTGTAATTCTTTCAGTAATGGGAGCCACATATTTTACTGTTCTTGCCTTCCTTGCACCCATAACTCTTGTTATCTGTGATGAGTCAAGAATGGATAAAGTAACCGGCGCTGTAGCCATTAACTGCGGTGCTCTTTGCGGTGGAAACTTCCCTACCTCAAACCTTGGTGTAGTTTTCAGAGGTCTTGCGGATACGGCTTATGAAGCAACTCCCGAACTTACTGCTGTTGACAGCTTCGGAATGGAAATGCAGATTTTCTTCTTCTCCATGATCTTTTCACTTATCCTTGTTGCTATTTTCAGATACGGAACAAAGGAAAATAAAAACATCGGAAAAGGCGTTGTGTTTAATAAGCCTGAAGCATTTACAAAAGAGCAGAGTACAACACTTACACTTATGATCGCAATGATGGTTGTGGTACTTATTTTCCCTCTTCTCAAGATCCTTATGCCGGGAAATGAAAGTATAAGCTACATTGCGGGAAAAGTTGATGTAGGTCTGGTTGCTATCATTTTTGCGGTAATTGCATTACTTATGAAGCTTGCTCCTCAGAAGGATGCCATCGCAAGAATTCCATGGAATACTATCATCATGATCGCCGGAGCCGGAATGCTTATTGCAGTTGCAGTTAAGGCAGGCACTATCGAAATGCTCAGCCTCTGGGTAGGTTCAAATGTTCCGAAGCCACTTATTCCTGTAGCATTCTCAATCATTGCTGCTATCATGAGTTTCTTCAGTTCAACCACAGGTGTTGTTGCACCGGCACTTTTCCCTCTTATTCCGGCCCTTGCAGCATCTACCGGACTGTCTGCTCCTGTACTTTTTGCATGTACAGTGCTTGGTGCCCAGTCAAGTGCTATCAGCCCGTTTTCATCAGGCGGATCTCTTATCCTTGGATCCACACCAAAGGAAGAGGACAGAAATACATTGTTCAACAGACTCCTTATGGTTGCGGTTCCTGTAAGCGTACTTATCTGTGCTGCGTATAATTTCGTAGTGGCGATGGTGCTGTGATTATTTTACAAGTAAAGGTCTTCTTTCAAAGCGGGATGAAATGTTCCTGTTAAGGAGATAGGACGCAAAAAAGCTGCTGATACAGACGTTTTGTATCAGCAGCTTTTTTAATAGATTGATTGATGCTTGATGCTGCTCTAAAAGTGGACACGTAATGGCTCAAATTTTGTCGGAATGCATTACTAAATGGCTCAAATTTTTGCGGTATCAAGACGTTGAATGGCTCGAATTTTTGTATTTTTCTTTGAAACTGTGATAAAATATTTATATAAATGTTTCCGGAGGATAAAACATGGCTTATCTGAAAAGAAAAATCGATCTATACCTTGAAGACTGGTTCGGATCCCCTGATAAAA
>JAILDF010000050.1 GCA_024689585.1 Oribacterium sp. | reverse complement strand
CCAGTTTTCCGTTTTCAAAGGTTCCTTCAAGAACAGAATCAGGAATGCTGCTCTCATCCTCGTATTCTCCGGTTTCGCTTCCGAAGTAATCATAGGTCTCATACCAGTCAAGAGTTACTCTTACCTTATTTCCTCCCAAAGTATCGATACGCATATTCATTCTGTGATATATCTCATTATCTTGTTCGCGGCCAAAGAATACCCAGCCTCCGGCAAGGGCATCCAACTGGAAGATCTGCTTATTATCTGAGGTGGCTTTCAATATATCAAAAGGCTCGTTACAATCGTTGTCTTTAGGTCTCTTGTAGGTACTGTATTCTGCAGCTATGGCAGCAGGATCAGGATATTCCATGACAGTCTCCGAACTTACGGAACTCACAGAAAGCCTCCAGGCTCCTAGAGGCGCTTTATCAGCCGCGGCCGATTCCGTGCTGTCAAAATACAGAACAGGAATTGACTCGGTCGAGGCAGGTATCTGGTAGAGAACATATAGTTTTTCTACTTCGCCTGCACCTAAAGATCTGTATCTTAAATTATCATAATAATCTGTATCCGATGTGTTTGGATAAATAGTATTTGGTATGTTTACCCTGTTCACATCGCCGAATTCTTTTCTTATGTTGGCTTCTCCTTTCCACTCACCAAGGAAGCCCGGCTTTTCGTTTTCATATACAATGTAAAAATTGCGGGCTGACGGAAGCTCTAGTTTCTGTGAGGATGTATTCTCGAAGGAAACATTAACCTTTACATACCTCCAGCTTCCGCCTTCGTAGTCCTGCTGGAAATGATCGTCCTGATCCCACCAGACAGCTTCTTTTACAGTCAGGATAAGGCCGTCTCCCAGGTCAATGCTTTCACCGCCGGAAAGCAGGTTTCCCGTATAGGCACTGCCTCCGGAAGAAGTATTGCCGGCAGATGTTAAATCCTGGGAGGTTGAACCGGAAGTTCCGGAGTTTCCATTGCCCTTCTGCACGCTGACAGAATCAATACCGGATGAAGGTACACTTTCCACAGGCTCCTTTTTGCCGCCGGCAAAAAGCATGACTATTGCAGCGATCACCACCACAACACCTAAACCGATTAGAGGCAGCAGCTTAATGCTTACAACAGGCTTTGCACTGATAGTCGGTCTCATCCCGGAAGGAGGAGGCATCTGCGGAGACCCCTTTGGGTTGAAATTCTGCTGAGGATTAAAACCTTGTTGAGGATTAACACCCTGCTGGGGATTGTAGCCTTGTTGGGGGTTCTGGCTCTGCTGTGAGTTAAAGCTTTGCCAAGATCCTGTCTGTGCAGGATTTCCCGGTGCAGGGTTTGGGTTATGCTGTCCTGAACTCGGGAAACTTCCTGTACCGCCGGAAGAGGCACCGGGTGACGGTCCGGAAAATGCCACGTCAGTACTCTGAGGCTGAGCCACCTCGTCAGAAGGCATGGAATCATCTTCATCCACATCCGTCGGTGTTCCGCATACATGGCAGAACTTCTCGGTATCATCCAGTTTTGCACCACATTTTTCGCAAAACATATCGCTTACCTCCATTAATAGTCATCCGATATCTTGACTCCTGAAATCTTTGCTTTGAAATTTGCATATGAAGATTTCATTTGTTCTTCACCCTCAAATTTCAACGAGTATTTTCCTGTTTTTTTATTTTTTTCGTTACTTATTTCGATTGTGCCTGTGGTATAAAGACCATATTCTTCCAAGTTATAGGTCTTTCCCTCCGAGTCTTCAAATTTCATGTCGGATTTACTTGTCTTCAGCTCAAGTTTATTCCGCTTATCATTTAATACACCATCAAAGTGTGTTATCTGCCCACCGGAGTCACATTCTATTTCGACTTTATAATTGTTGTAGGTAGGACGTATGATCCAGGTTGATTTTGACTGAAGGTTTTTATACTGATCTTCGGTGTTCTGATATTCATTTATATATTCTCTCATTGAATTGAGGGCTTCTTCAGAAGCCTGACCGCTCATGTATCCCACGGCCTGATTCATGACACCCACCATAGCATCCAGATTTCCGTAATTCATGTCACTCATGTCGGTCGTGACTTCCCAGGTTCCGTAAATTTCTTCGGGCTTTATGGTTATCATGACATTAATGAGCAGATCATCCGACTTCGGTATAGTAAAATCTACCGGTATATCAGGCATCATTGCCGAATCGTCTCCAATAAACATTATGCCATCAGGAGCCCCCATCTGGAGATAATGATATTTCGTACAGGCAAACACGATATCTGAATCTTTTATTGGATATGGCTGAAAGTCCGTTAATGTGTAATCGTTAATACTCCTGTTGGCAGGTTTAAACTGAGGGCCTGTTATATATTCACGTTCTGCAGTCTTCGGATTCTTCATGTAAAACCAGATATAATGCTCATTAAAATAGTCCATTTTGGATTTCTCGTCGCTGAATCTGGAATAGCTTGATTTATCAAAGGTAAGCTTCTTTTTTCCTTCCCTGCCGGCATTCAAGGCCTCGTCTTCAACGTGGAATAACATGTACCGGTTCATATCAGGAACAACTTCTTTCTGAAGGTGATTAAGAAACTCAACCTGCATTTTCTCATAATCATCCCATAGTACCGTTTGGAGAAATTTGTCTGCTCGCTCATGAAGCCAATCCGAGTGGACCTTTATATAATGCTCCTTATCTTTTTCTGATATTCCTTTATATTCAAGAGCTTTCGGATTATAGGCGGTTGCGCTTGCCTGAGCCGCACCACCATATATCCGGTTTTTACAGCTGTCATACCATTTTTTCTGTTCTTCAAAACTCAGATTAAAAAAATGATTAAAATACCCTTCAAACAGGGAGGCTATATCCTCCATCATTTTTTCCGGATCAGAGGTTTTAGAACTGCGAATGATATCAAGAAGTGCTTCGTTAAATTTTTGGGTGTTTCTTATGGTGAGACCACTATAACCATTGACAGTTACGGGAACTTTCTCGAGATACAGCTGGTACATATGCATATAGGGATCAACTTCTGTATTAGGAAGAGATTGGCCGACAATAAAGTTGATAGCGCTGTAAGCACTTGCAAGAACGCACATGATGGTGATTGCTTTTGCAAGAACCGGTAAGGCAATTACAGATTTCATTCCAAGAACAGTAGCGTAATTCATAGCTCGACTAAAAAAGGAGGTTCCGAGACTACTGTACATCCATCTGGCTATCAGTTTTCTTCCCATCCACTTGGTTATAGCAGGAGAATAATTTAAAGATACACTTGTTGCTCCTACTGCAAGGTCTACGCTATTATCCTTTAATGCGTTATAAAAAGAACGCCCATTGAAATACTGGTAAAAAACCTTGCATAATACGAGACCCAAACCGATTTTGTTCATAGTTGGATCTTTCCAGTCTAACTTTTTCTGGAGGGCCGATGCAGGTGTCCAAGTATCGACATTTAGCACTTTAGACATGTCACTGATTGCAGAATCAAATCCATAAAGATCCGAAACATATCCTACATTTCCGGATTCCCCTGGCGGATCATATAAAAAGTGACTTAAATCCTGATTGGCACTGAAATATCCCTTGACACTGGACGCCGTAACTTTTACAGGATTAATTGCGTTATCAGATTTATCGGAATACTGATTATCTATTTGCGTTGCTCTTATCTCAATAAAAGGCGTATTACCGTTTTTGCCTTTTGTGTAATAATTGTCCTCGTTTTCCTTTCTTTCGGCTACATTAGTAAAATGATCAAGATAAACATCATAGCAGGTCCCGTCTTCACTATACTCAAAGGGAGCCGGCTCCCAACGACCTAATTCCGGATCGAACCACACTACATCGCATTCCTGGTTTTCAGATGCGGTTCTGGGAATGCGTATATGATTTGATGTCATGAACTCATGGATTCCGGAAGACATGGAGAAATCATAGGCAACTATTTCTGTGCCTGTTTCACTGTCCGTACGAACCGGTAGTTCTCTGACCATCAGAGTGTCATCTGTTTCTGTCAGATTCCAGTCCCAGAAATCCACAGTTACCTGACCTCTGGAGGTTGATACTTCAGCATGGGTTGAATCCTGATTAACGGTTGCTGTAAGAGGAGTCACTGCTTCTATTTCAGATTCGCTGTAACGTATAGGAATAAGGGCTACAGCTCCTGGAGAGTTTTCCTGGGTAAGCAGGATATCACCCCTATCCTCTATCCAGTCATCTTCTGATGCAGTTAACAGGACGCTTTGGGGGGTTCCGTTGTTGTTATTATTTTCGGTTCCGGTTTTTGATCCTTTTCCTGAGGATTTTTTAACTGTTCCGGTTTTGCCTGTATCGTTGGAAGTTGTGGAGTTTCCCTCAGGATTGCCGGAAAAAAGTCTGTATTGAAGATACGTCCTTACGAACCCGGGTTTTACAAGAGTCACACAAAGTATGGCCGCAACAAGAACAAAGGCTATTACAGGTTTAAAGAACTTCCTTTGCGGCATATGCCTGTAGACATTATTATCACCGGAATGACTGACGCCGGAATTTCCTCCAGGGGCATAGTTTCCCCGGCTATTGACAGGACTGTTGACATTAGCCGGGCCGGGAGTCTGAACCTTTTTCTTTTTTGTTTTGAAGCCACAGTAATTACAGAATTCTGCACCGGCACGGATCTTTTTGCCGCAGCTTTTGCAGAATTTTGTGTCTTCCTGCGAGGAAGGCTGGATCTTCACCGGATTTACAGAGTTAATGTTTCCATCGGCCGTTGCATTCGCAGTGCTAATGTTTTCGCCGGACTCCGCTTTCACAGTGTCAGAGCTCTTGCCGGACTCTGCGCCTTCAGTGACTTGCTTTCCGCATTTTTTGCAGAAAGCGGAGGTTTCTTTCAGTTTGTTTCCACAAAAACGGCAAAATCGGTCCATAGTATTACCTCTCGAAGGGGATCACAGTTGATCCGGGACGGGAAAAGTTACCTTTTTATTTTTGCGTTGGGGCAATGGGAAGCTATAAAGTTGAAAACAAATTCGTACTGATGTGGGTAGGCATAAATGTGATTATGCTGGAGCACGTTGTTTACCTTTATGAGATCCTGTCTTCTTGAGGCAATGACCTTTTTCACATCTTTGTACTCGGATTCCATCTCATCTCTCGCACCCATGGAAAGACCTACGGCTGAGGGACTATCACTCAGCATTCCCATAACGAAAAGGAGGGTTCTCATTTTCTTACTTTGATCCTTTTCGGCAGGAGTCTGAAGGTGCTGTACGGAGGTTTCATCCATTGTATGTACAACAGTATATTTTCCGCCCTTTATGGCAACGATTATGAAGTAGGCGATGACACCAATCACCACCATCAATCCGCCTATTCCAAAGGTGACTATCAGAAGGGTCTTCATTGCGTCTTCAAAATCACCATCCACTATGATCATCATAAGTGCCATCATTAGTCCTACTCCGAAACAAACTCCGAAGAAAAGTTTGATGATCAAAAAAAGAATTACGGGATTAGTGATCATGTTAAGCTCGTACTGCCAGTGGAAGGCACCGTTACTGTCGCGGAAGATACCTTCGGGGAGTGAAGGATCCTGAATCAGCACAGGCTCACCGTTTGATGCGGTGGAATTTCCTGTGTATTGGTTTCCCATCGAGGAATTGCCGGAAGGCATATTTGTGTACTG